>JAQBZA010000010.1 GCA_027622795.1 Planctomycetota bacterium
CTTCCCGATCGGCTGGATCATTCTCAACGCCATGTTTCTCTACGCCCTTTCGGTCGAGGCGGGCGGGCTCGACGTGATGAAGCGGTCGGTCACGCGGCTCTCGGCCGACCACCGGGTGCAGGCTTTGCTCATTGCCTTTTCGTTCGGTGCCTTTCTTGAAGGCGCGGCCGGATTTGGGGCGCCCGTCGCGATCTCGGCGGCGCTCCTGGCCGGGGCGGGATTTCCCGCGCTTGAGGCAGCCTGCATCGCGCTCATCGCCAATACGGCGCCGGTCGCCTTCGGCGCCCTCGGCACGCCGATCCTCACGCTCGCGAAAGTGACCGGCCTCGATGTGCAGGCGATCTCGGCGCTGGCCGGCCGGCAGCTGCCCTTCTTCTCGCTCATCATTCCGGCGTGGATGGTCGTGGCGATGGCGGGCTGGCGGGGGCTCGCAGGCGTGTGGCCGGCGGTCGTCGTCTGTGGCGTGTCGTTTGCCAGTGTGCAGTTTGCGCTGGCCAACTTCGTGGGGCCGGCGCTGGTTGATGTAGTCGGTGGCATCGTCAGCCTCGTGGCGATGGCGATCTTTCTGCGACTGTGGCGGCCGCGCTCGATCTGGCAGCATGGAGCCGTCGCGGATGCTCCCGCGACAACCACGAATGAGCGCGAGCCACACGACTCGGCCAGCCGCATCGCCTGGGCCTGGATGCCGTGGGCCTTTCTGTCGCTGGCCGTGTTTCTCTGGGGCCTGCCGCCGATGAAGACCACACTGGAAGCAGTCGCACCACCGCCGGAGATCCGCGTACCGCGGCTCGACGGCCGCGTTGCCAAGGTTCCACCGGCCACCCGTGAGCCGCAGGAGATCGAGCGGGCCGTCTATCGCTTCAACTGGCTCTCCGCAGCCGGCACCGCCATTCTGTTGGCGGCGCTGGTGTCAATCCCCTGGCTGGGCCTGTCGTGGCGACGGGCCGGCGCGATCTGGCTCATCACGCTCCGCCGGCTGACCGAATCGCTCACCACCATCGCCCTCATGCTGGCGCTCGCGTTCGTGACCCGCTATTCCGGCACCGACGTCACGCTCGGTCTGGCACTCACGCAAACCGGCGTGGCCTATGCCTTCTTTGCGCCGCTCTTGGGCTGGCTTGGAGTCGCCCTCACCGGCAGCGACACCTCGAGCAACGCGATGTTTGGCAGCCTCCAGCGGGTGACGGCCGAGCAGCTCGGGCTCAATCCGCTGCTCACGTGTACGGCCAACAGCACCGGCGGCGTGATGGGCAAGATGATCGATGCCCAGAGCATCGTCGTGTCGGCGACGGCGACTGGTGTGCATCGTCAGGAGGGGGTGATCCTGCGGCGGGTCTTCCCACACTCACTCGCCCTTGCTGTCCTAATGGGTATGCTCGTTTGGCTCCAGGCTGGCCCACTCGCCTGGATGTTGCCATAAAAAACAGGAGATGCCACCATGGCAGCCGATCTGATTCTCAAGGCCCTCACCATCATCACGATGGATGCCTCAGCCGCCCGTGCCGAAGCCGTGGCGATCGACACCGCCTCCGGCAAGATCGCGGTCGTCGGCACCCTCGAAGCGTGCCAGCAGGCTGCTCCTGGTGCCCAGGTTCGGGATCTGGGAGAAGCCGTCCTCATGCCGGGATTCATTGATCCCCACAGCCATCCGCTCCTTGGCGGAATCGTGACCCAGGAACCCGCCTTCTGGATATCGCCGTACCGCGGCTACGCGACCTTTGCCGATGTTGAGACGTTGTGGCGGAAGCTGGACGCCGAATTGCCACCAGGCCAGCCAGTGCTCTGCAACGGACTCGATCGATTATTGCAGGGAGCGCCGGAGTTGACGAACGTGCAGCTCAACTCGTACTTCCCCAAGCGACCGGCCCTGATCCTCGACAACTCCGGCCATGAAGTCTATTTCAACTCGGCCGTGATCACGCTCAACGGCTGGGCCAATGGCAAGCCGCCGGCCGATCCCGTTGGAGCACGCTTCGGCCGCAATGCCGACGGCACCTCCAACGGCCGCGCCTACGAAACGGCCGCGATCGTGGCGGCCTCCGTAAAGACCATGAAGGCTGCCGTGCCGCATCCCCTCCTTTCCGGCGCGCGGTGGTATGCCCTGATGGCACGGAATGGCATCACCGCCACCACGGAGCACACCTACGAATCATCGCTGCTGGCAGCTTATGTCGCGCTGGCCGGAACGAAGGATTGTCCGCTGCGGCTCGCGCTCTACCACATGTCGATTGATCCGACGTGTGGCGAGAAGCTTTCGACGCCGATCCCTGAGGAGTTGCTTTGGAAGCAGGGAATCAAGCTCTGGGCAGACGGCTCTCCCTGGGTCGGCACGATCGCCGCGTCATTTCCCTATCTCGATAACGAGACGACCCGGCGGGCGGAGATTCCGCTCGGCCCGGCCGGGGAGACAATGCTCAACTATCCTCGCAGCAAGCTCGATGCGATTCTCGCACAGCATGCCCCGGAAGGCTGGCAGATGGCATTTCACGTCAACGGTGATGTGGGGCTTGATGTTGTTCTCGACGCGTACGAGCGGGCGTTGGCGTCATATCGGCTGGCGGGCACTGACCACCGTTGGCGGCTTGAGCACTGTGGAGCAGGACGAGGTGATCAGTTCGCCCGCGCTGCCCGCATGGGGGTCGCTGTGTCACTTCTGCCCGCACAGTTCATCTACTGGGGCGATCTGCTTGACGGCACGATGTTTGCGCCGGAGATCGGCAGTCAGTGGGTGCGGGCGGGCGATGCCGTGCGGGCGGGAGCGTCAGTTTCGTTTCACAACGACGGCTGCGTGAGCCCACCGATTCCGCTTTTGAACGTGCAGGCGATGGTGACACGGCGAACGGCATCGGGACGGATTCATGCCGCCAACCAGGCAGTGACGCTGCATGACGCGTTACTGGCCCACACAGTGAATGCCGCCTTCCAGATCGGCCGGGATCATGATCTTGGCTCGATCGAGGCTGGGAAATGTGCCGACTTCGTGGAACTCTCGGCTGATCCCTTTGCGGTCGACGTGAATAAGCTCACCGATCTGGTGAAGGTCCATGGCACGTGGCGCGGGGGGCGGCGAATTGACCTCGACGGGTTTCTTGACCAGGTGCAGGCGATCGACCCGTCCGCCTACGCAAAACTCGCGGAAAAAGCTGCTGGTAGACATGTCTGCTCGCACGGGGGACACGGCTGCGAACACTAAATGACGTGCCGATGCCCCCGCGTTCCCTTTGCCGCCATGAAAAAACGCCGTCGCAAAACCCCCGTCGCTGACCCTGAGGCCACGTACATCTGTGACTCGTGTGGCGAAGAGATCGTCGTTCCAGTGGATATTTCGGCCGGCTCACACCAAGACTACGTCGAAGACTGTCCAGTCTGTTGCCATCCGATGACACTGCATGTCGAAATAAATATTGATGGTGAGGCCTGGATCGACGGAGAACATGAATAGCCTTGCCCGGTGTTTTTCCGTGGCCGGAAGGCTGAGTGTCTCCGGCTGGCGTTCTGCGGTGTCTCGTGACACAAAGCCGCCAGCCCGCGTGGAGGAGCGGTCAAAACGTCCAGCGACGTGACCCGCCCTGCGACGGGACGATGACAATGTCATCAAGATCGATGGCGGCAGATCCCGATGGCAGATAGAGCCGCAGGATGCTCACGTTTTCCTTGACGGGCAGTTCGATAGTCACTGTCTGCCAGACGGATTCGCCAGCAACGCGGTAGGGCACGGAAAGAGCCTCGGCGGCGCCGGCTGTCGCGAGCAGAGCGATACGACCCTCGCCTGCCTGCGGCGCCCGGACGCGGAAGGAGAAGCGGGCGGTGCCTGGAGCCAGCCGCGCACTGACACCAAGAAAGGAGGCGGGGCCCTTGGACTGCACACTGAGGGCACCGTCGCGGACGACGGCCACTCCGGCGCGATTCTTCCAACCACCGGGGAGATCGTCCGCCGCCAGGGGTTTGTTGATGGTGGCTCCCGTGGCGGACGGTGCTGCCGTACTGCGATCCAGGTTGAGCAGCGGAATTACGGCGTCTGCGTCAACAAGGTGAGACTGCAGCAGATTGCTGAGTTCTGTGACCACCTCAGGACGTTCACCGGCCAGGTTGTGTCGTTCACCCGGATCGTTGGCGAGGTCGTAGAGTTCAAATTCATCGGAGCCATCGTCAGCCCGCGCATAGAAGCGAATGAGTTTCATGGCTCCTCTCCGCAGGGACGATGAAGCGTAGAAACCATCCATCGCCGAGGCTTGGGTGGCAGTGCCATGCGGGAAGTGACAGAAAACGTGCGTTCTGGGCGAGGCTCCGCCCATGAGGGCTGCGGTCTGGTCCACCCCGTCAACCCGCTGCCCGGGCTTTCTCGACACTCCACAGATGGTGAGCAGCGTCGGGTAGAGATCGGTCGACTGTATCAAAAAGTCAGCCGTGGCGCCGGCCTTGATTCTCCCGGGCCAGACAATGAGTCCGGGTTCCCGTGTGCCTCCTTCATAGATCGAGGCCTTGCCACTGCGGTAGGGTAGGTTGCTGGTCGCGGGGATCTCGGCATATCCCTCCGGGTCAGTCTTCTTGGGCGGGTAGGCGTAACCGCCATTGTCAGACCAGAACACGACCAGCGTGTTGTCGGCCTCACCAGACTCCTCGAGGTGGTGCAGCAAGCGCCCCACCGCGGCATCCATGCTCTTCACCATGGCGGCGTAGAGTGGGTTTCTTTGTGGGTTGGCAGGATCGGTTTTCTTCGAGAAATGCGCGATGAAGTCTGCCCGTGCGTTCCATGGCGAGTGCACGGAAAACAGCCAGAAGTTCACGAAGAACGGCCGACCCTTGTTGGCCCGGATAAAGGCGCCTGCCTCATCAGCCATGCGCTCATCGATATGGCGGCCAGCCTCATCCGTGATTAAGGGATCACGGATAAATTTCCATGGCGCGAGATAGCCTCCCCCACCACCGGGCCCTGGCGCTTTCGGGGTGTGCGGCCAGTCGATATCGAATCCCTGATCCTTCGGCTCATAGGCCTCGCCCGCAGTGAGGTTGTGACCGAGATGCCACTTCCCGAAATGACCGGTGGCATACCCGGCATCCTTCAGCGCCTCGGCAAGCGTGTAGTATTTGGGGTCCAGCCGTGTTACTGAGTCGGCGACGAGAATGCGGGCGTTGCGACTCACCAACAAACGCTTTTCAAGCTGCACGGTCGGCAGGTGACAAACCGGGGCGGTGATGCCGATACGAGCCGGGTGTTGTCCGGTCAGGATGCTCGCCCGGGTGGGAGAGCAGAGGGGGCTGGCAGCATACGCATTCGTCAATCGAACGCCCCGCGAAGCGAGCCGATCCAGATTGGGAGTCTCATGGTAGGTGCTGCCAAAACAGCCCAGGTCAGACACACCGAGATCGTCCGCGAGGATCAGCACAACGTTCGGCCTGCCTGCGGCGCAGGCCACCGAACGACTGAGAAGAATCACGGTGAACAGGACGAATCGAAGGCTGCTCATCACTCATCTCATCATTCAGTTCGCGTCCTCGACCACATCGTGACCGCGTGCCGTGCGGCGGCTGAAGAGGATGCTCAGAGTTCGCAGGTAGGTATGCAGACCCGCATCTTGGATCGGCAGAATATGGGCCGGGTGGCCTGACTCGTTGTGGTGCGAATGCCACAGGCCGGGCGGTGTGATGAAGACCGAGTGCGGTTCCCAATCGAACCGCTCACCGTCGGCAATCGAACCGTCGGCGGCCAACTGCGGCCCTACCATCGTGTAGCAGCCCGGCTTGGCATCGACAACAAGATCGACTGCCACTGACTGGTGCCGGTGCGGCGGTTGGACGACCCCCACCGGAAGGATGCCGAACATTGCCCATAACACATGCGTGACCGTCATCGACTGCGGAAAGAGATGGTTGCCCAAAAGAACACTCAGGCGGTTGGCCCGAGCGCTCTCTGGATCGCAAACTACGGCATCGAGTGCCTCGCGGATTGCCTCGTGGCGGTAGAGCGTGGGGCCAAACCGCCGTGTCATCGCTTGGGCGCCAAGATGCCGCAGGAGCGGTTCGTCATGCACCCAGTAGAGGGCTGCGTCGTCACCACCCACATGCGTTGCCGTGCTCCGGGCGGGGAGCGTGAAGAGGTCACCCGCACGCCACGGAATCTCAACGCCTGCGGGCATGTTGATACCACCGTCGAAGTCCAGCCGCGTCGCCCCCGTGCCTCGCATTACGAAGAACAGTTGGCTCGTCGCATTGACGTCGGTGACGATCGCGTCACCCGAGTGAATCCGAATGAAGTTCGCACACAGCCCAGGCGTCGTGGCTGGCCCCCCGCAGCCGAGCGTCGTGCTGGTATCGAGGGGCAGGATGCGGGTCGGCCCCTGCTCATGAAGCGTGGCGGCGAAGCGTGCCCCCGGGACTGGCGCCACCCCCGTGTCGGCGAGTGGGTTTGAAGCCCGCCGGTAATCATAAAATCGGGCAGCCGCAGTGAGCCGCTCCGTGGGGTCGTCATGCGATCGCATCGGTTGAAGCATCGGCTGATTCCTGGTGAGAAAGGCGCGGGAAGAGTATACGACCCGCACCAGGCCGGCCCGCAACGCCGGCGGCAAGCCAGACCATCGCCAGGTAGACGGCTGATGGCGGCCTGTGCCACACTTTGAGGAGGAGAGCGCCTATGCCATGGCTATCGTTGCGTTTCGATTCCCACCTGCCGCCCCTCGTGGCCGCCGTGGCAGACACCCCGTGGGGATGGATTGTCCTCGGCCTGATTGTTGCCATCGGTGTCGGGGTAATCGTTCTTTACAACCAGCTTGTTGCGATGACCGTTCGCGCCGACAATGCATGGAGCGATATCGATGTGCAACTCAAGCGGCGTCACGACCTCATCCCCAACGTGGTCGAGGCCGTGAAGGGCTACACGGGCTACGAAAAGGATGCCCTGCAGACGGTCATCGAGGCCCGTGGCCGTGCGATGGGGGCGACCACTGCACACGATGCCGCCACCGCGGAGAATATGTTGACCGGTGCGCTCAAGAGTCTCTTTGCACTGGCGGAGGCGTACCCTGATCTCAAGGCAAGCGACCAGTTCACCCATCTGCAACAGCAATTGGCGACCATCGAAGACGCGCTGCAGGCCGCGCGGCGTTACTACAACGCTACCGTCCGTGACCTGAATACCTCAGTGCGAATGTTTCCTTGGAACCTTCTCGCCGGCCCCGCTGGCGTTAGGCCACGCGAGTTCTTCGAGGTGGAAAATGTCTCTGAGCGGGCCGCACCGAACGTGCGTTTCGAAACCTGATGCACTTCGCTGTGATCCTCGTGGCGGCGTTGCTCGCCACCGCGATGGCGGAGTCACGCGAGTCTTTCGCACGATCGATTGCCATCGACGACTTCGACGTGGCGATCGATCTTGATGATGGCGGCACACTCGCCATCACCGAAACGATCCGCCTGCGATTCACGGGCCAGTGGAACGGCATCCATCGGCTTGTGCCCGTGGAATACCGTGCGCCTGCCGGTGATCGATTTTTCCTCCGATTCACTTTTGAGGGTGTGACCAACGAGGCAGGCGCGCCGCTCAAGGTGAGCCGCTCCCGCGATGGCCCGCATGAGGATCTCAAGATCTTTATTCCCGACGCTGTCGACACCGTGCGAACAATCGTTGTCCGCTATCGGATCGCCCGTGGCGTGCGGTTCTTTCCCGACCACGATGAACTCTTCTGGAACGTCACCGGTGACGAATGGCCCTATCCGATCCGCGCGGCTCGGGCTCGCATGACGCTGCCCCGCGACCTCATAAACGTGCGTGCCAATGGCTTCACGGGGGCCTACGGCGCCACCGAGCGGGCCGTTACGATCCGCATCGATGGCGAGCGGCATGAACCTGCCGATGCCTTCGACCCGGCGGTGGAGTCACCACCGCCTCCTGCCGAAAGGCATGTCGTCGAAATCGAAGCTGACCGGCCGCTGGGTATTCGTGAGGGACTCACGATAGCGGTTGCCTGGAACCCAGGTGTCATTTCGCGACCGAGTGCGATGACACGGTGGCTTGACTGGATCCATGACAACCTCGCAGGCTTCTTCGCCGCTGGTGTGCTCATCGCGGTGCCACTCGTGACGTTTTCTCTGCTGCTGCGGCGCTGGCTCCGGCACGGCCGCGATCCGATGACGGGGCCCGTCGTGGTGCAGTATGAGCCTCCGGCTGGACTCGGCCCCGGCGAAGTGGGCACGCTCGTCGACAACCGACCTGACACCCGTGACCTCATCGCAATGCTTGTCGATCTGGCGGCGCGCCGGGCGATCCAGATTCGCGAGACAGCCGCGGCGGGCTGGTTCTCGAAGGCGACCTATGCTTTCGATCTCCTCCTGCCTGCCAATCGGCGCTCGCAGTTGCCCGAGACGGAACGCCTCCTTCTGGATGGCCTGTTCGCGGAGGGTCGCCCCGTGTCAGGACAGACAACCCCCGACGGACAGCCGATCATTGAGACAGTAGAGAGTGGTGATCTGGAAAACCGCTTTCACAGCCGGCTGCCGGGCATCCGCTCAGCCATCTTCGACCGACTGGTTCAGGATGGGCATTATGCGAAGCGGCCCGACCACGTCGTCGGGACTCACATGGCCATCGCGATCATCGGGGCCGTCCTTGCAGTTTTTCTTGTTTCCTTCGCCGGCGTCGTCGTGCCATCCCTGCGACGCGGCCCAATGCTTTTCCTGACAATCGTCTCGGCGGCCACCTCAATTTTCTCGGTTGTCGGGTTCGGCCTCATCATGCCGGCCCGCACTAAACGCGGAGCCGATACCCGTGCCGCGATCCTCGGCTTTGAAGAGTTTCTCTCGCGGGTGGAGGCCCATCGGCTGGCGACCATGCCGCTCACTCCGGAACTGTTCGAACGCTACCTTCCCTACGCGATGGCTCTGGGTGTGGAAGGCCGCTGGGCGAGAGCCTTTGAAGGGATCTGCAACGAGCCGCCACGGTGGTATTCAGGAACTGGAACGGTCGGCACGTTTCACACCGCCGATCTCACCGGCGGCCTGTCGAGGATGGGTGCTGTGACAGCCGCGGCCATGCAGTCGGCGCCTCGTTCCAGCGGCGGCTCAGCTTTCGGCGGGGGTGGTTCTTCCGGAGGGGGCGGCTTTTCAGGAGGCGGCTTCGGTGGGGGCGGTGGCCATGGCTTCTAGCCGCCGGTGAAAATGTCGTCGCTCAATCTGATCGACTTGGTCACCCGGGAATGATCAATAGCTGGGAAAGATGGCGGGCGTCGGAAAGCGCTCGTCGAGGCCGGCTGATCCGTCAGACAGGTACTCCTCTCGCGGCAGGTTGACGACGGGCCAATCTCCGGGGCGTACACGCACCGTTCTGCCGACGCGGATGCCCTCGATGATGAGGTCGGTTTCGAAGCGGATTTGAATGCCGCTGCTGCCGAGCGGCGGCTCTCCCGGCGCCTTGATGACGTCGATAATGGTCCCTCGTGAGGCCATGTGCGCCGGGCCATAGGCACCGTGGGTGTGCTTCAAGGTGTTCTCCACCGCGTTCATCATGGCAGGGCTCCCGTTCCGAAAGTCGGCATAGAGCGAAGGAGCCATCCCACCAAACAGGGTCGCGGTCACGGTCGCCCTACCGAACGCTCCGTACTCAACTGCATCGATCCGGGCGGGGAGCCAACGACTGCGGATGAAGGTCTTGTGGATCTCCGTCTGGTTGTGTGCCGCTCGCTGGATCGCCACGTCATCCAGCCAGATGTCGGAGACATGAAAGCGGGTAAAAATTCCGTCCGGCGTGGGCCTCCAGGTGATGCCAAGCAGAACAGGCTGCCCCCCAAGAGATTTCTTGCCGCTGGCCGGCCACACTCCTTCGGCCACGAGATCCTCGATGTGGAGCAACTCGCGGCCGCGCCACATACGAATCGCGGCATCAAAGGTCACTGCTTCCTCAGCCGACAAGCCCGCGCCGCCATCCTTCGGTTCACGGCTAGCGACGATCGTGCCCCCGTGCTTCTGCAACTCCACTTCCTGAAGCCTCCAGACCGTGCCCTCGCGGAGGCAGCGGCTGGGCTCATCTTCCAGGAGAAGGACATGGTTCTCGGCGGGTGCAATCCCGGCACCGCGATTGTGGTTTGCATCTTTCGTCTTGTTGTCGACCGGCAACACCGGCACGGCGGAGATCGTCGGGTCCGGAGGGAGAAAGGCACTGACGTATACGACGGTCCCCAGTGGGATGTCACGGAGATCGGCCGGTGCTCCGTGGTAGCGAACGACTCCGTAGGGAAGCATCGCGAAGGGGTGCGGATCGTTGCGGAAAAACATTCCCGTGCCCTGCACGCGGATGCTGCCACGGCGGTTGGCATGGTCCACGAAGACAAGTTCACCCCGATAGGCGTGCGCTTTGTCGAGTGGAGGAAACCTGCCTGCCTCCGGTCGGAATGGTTCCTCGGCGGCAGCGATGGATGAGGCGAGAAACGACACGCCAAGGCACGAGGCCGCGAGCCAGCATGGACGGGACGATCTGGTCATAGCTCCAGCACCTTATTGCTGTCGCCAAACTGGTCGATCTCGACGCCCATCCGCTGGGCCATGAGGAGGAGAAGGTTGCTCATGTGGGCTGCCGGATTCGCCGGACGGCTGCACAGTGCATAGTGGTCCCCTGGTGTGTCGAGGTGGTAGCCCTCAAAGTGCCCCTGATTGAAGTCAAGGTGGCTGCCATGCTTCAAACCAAGAGCAACACCACCAGCGAGAACCAGCGGCAGGTTGGCGTTGCCGTGGCTGTGACCGTAGGACATGCCACTCCCGAAAAGTGCCATCGTTGTATCCAACAGCGGCCTGTCGTTGAGATCCTTTGTTTCGGTGAGCCGGGTGAGGAAATAGCCGAACTGCTCAATCGCAAAGGTGTCGTACATTGTGAGCTTTTCCATATAGCCCGGATCGCCGCCATGGTGGCTCAGTTGATGGCGCGACTCGGTGATGCCAATCTCCGGGATTGCAATGGCATCCCCTTCACCGCCGAGGCTGAAGGTGGCCACCCGCGTCACATCGGTCTGGAAGGCGAGCACCATGAGGTCATAGACCGTGCGGAAGTATTCGCCCGCCATGGTTTTGGCGATGTCGCGATTGGTCCGGTTGCGATCAGCCTCGGTGATGGTGGGCAGCGGTGTGTCGAGCCACGCATCGGCCCGCCGGGTGCGAATCTCCGCGTCGCGCACGGATGAAAGGTATTGGTCGAGGCGTCCCTTGTCGGCAGTTCCCATTTTCTGCTCAAGACGACGCACCTCCGCGAGGTTGGCGTCGAGCACGCTCCCCTTGCGGCGTAAGGCGCGTCGTTGGGCTGTCTTTCCCCCCTTGGGCTCCTCGAAAAGGGAGGCGAAGATCTCGCTGCACCGCCGCATCGCAGGCAGTCTCACACCGTCAGCCGTCCAGGCGAGGGAATCCTGCGTGATGGCAACCTCCATCGATGGGTAGCGGGTGTGCTGCGCCGTGAGTTCAGCCATCTTCTGGTCGACAGAGATTGTGTTGCGATCAGATGGCCCGAGCTTGCCCCCCGTGAGCCAGACGGAGATGCAGTTGTGGTGGTGACTCAGGGCTCCCGGGTGATGAAGTCCGCTGATCGGCGTGATCACGTCACGGTGCTTCTCGAGAGGCTTCAGCGACCGCGAGAACTGATAGCCCCTGCCCGGTGTGACGATTTGGTAATTCAACGAATGGACACCGTTGGCCAAATAGATGAAGGCACTGCGTTTGGGCGGTGTGGTGACAACCTGCTCAGCCGCCTGCAATGGGACCATGCATTCGAGGAGGGGCAACGAGATACAGCCGCCCATGGCACGCAGCGCATGGCGCCGGTCGAGCAGCCAGGATTGCGAAAGAAAGGTACCCATCGAAATTCTCCTCGTAGGATCGGCTCATCGTTTTTGGATCAGATCGGACAGGGCCACTGCGCGGATCATGTTCTGGACACGGTAGTCGCTCTTTTCTGCCTCAGCCTGGATCGCCTCGAGGTCGTCGCGGTCGTCCACGGTGAGTACACGACGCAACGCATATGTGCAAAGGTGCTCAATAAAGGCTCGGGCGACCGCGTCACGGTCCTCGAGTAGCAATCGCTTAAACTCATTGGCATTGGTGAATGCCCGGCCATCAGGCATCACGCCGGCAGGATCAATGAGAGGATCCTCCCCAACACCAGCTGCAACTTTCTCGCGGGTCCGCCATTGGCCGATGGCATCATAGTTGTCCCAGGCGAGTCCGAGTGGATCGATGGAGGCATGGCAGGCCGCACAATTGGCATGGTTCCGATGGGCCTCCAGTTTTTGACGGAGGGTTGCCTTGGGGCCCTGAGGCTGATTCGGCTCGATGGCAGGAACGTTGGCCGGCGGGGGCGGTGGTGTCTTTGCGAAGATCGTTTCGCTGACCCACACGCCTCGGTGAACCGGGCGATGGCGGGTGCCGTCGGAGGTGAGCCCGAGGACCGCGCCCATCGTGAGCAGGCCGCCGCGGTGATCCTCGGGCTTGAGCGACACGCGCTGGAAGCCGTCAGCTTTCGGCTCCGGCAGTCCATAAAAGTCACAGAGACGGGCGTTGGCCATGGTCCAGTCGCAGTCGATGAAACCGTCGATCGGCAGATTTCCGGTGAACATCTCACGGAAAAACTCGACCGGCTCGGAACGCATGCTGGTCTCAAGCCATGCGTCATAGCTTGGGTAGAGTTTCCTGTCCGGGGGGAACATGCCTACGCGGTGTAGTTGAAGCCACTGCCGTGCGAAGTCGTCGATGAAGCGGTGGATCCGGCTGTCACCCAGCATCCGATCCACTTCCATCTGTAGGCCCGCGCCACTCAGCGCGTTGTCGCGGGCTGCCGCGAAAAGCCTGTCATCAGGCATGGAACTCCACAGAAAATATGAAAGCCGGGAAGCAATTTCCCAGGCAGTAAGTTGCTCGCGATCGACTGTGTCACCCTCGACAAGATACATGAAATGCCGAGCGGTCAGCACGCCCTCTAGTGCCACGCGATAGGCTGCGTCCAGGGTTTCGCCCGCTTCCCGCTCGGCATGATAGGACTGCAGATAGTCCTGCACCTCCTCCGGGTGAACGGGCCGCCGCCACGCCCGTTCGGCAAAGCGTTGCAGATGGTCTGCGACTCCGTCGGGGGCCGCGTCATCGGGTGGCAGGACATCCCGCCGTCGCGACACCTCCGCCTCCGTCTCCAGCGGTCCCTGCCATTCGATCCAATCGAGGATGACCGTCGAAAACAGCCCATTCCCCTTGTCATCAAACATCTGCGGGGCGTTCGGATTCAGCAGCAGGGTCTCACTGCTGTGTGTAAAGACATGACCGGTGCGGCTGGTGAGCGCGTTGCGAAAGGCCGCTCCCTGCCTTCTGTCAACCACATTCGTGGCGACCACGCAGAAGTCGAGCGATGTCGGCATTTCGAGGAACACCTCAAACTCATAGACCTGCGGACGGTCCTCCGGCGCCGTCAGGTCAAACTCGATGAGTCCATCCACCGTCTCCTCGCCGGTTCGCTTGCCGATGCTCAGATGAGCCGGCTGGCCACCGGGCGGGCGGATGCCACTTGCCTGAATTCGCACCTTATAAAGCCCGCTGTGCTCCGGCCCCAGCTTTCCAAACCAGTGCGGAGAGAGCGCGTTTTGAACACTTCCGGGAAACAGGAGATACCGCAGCGGCCGCTTGATACCGAAGCGATCGAGCAGCTTCTGTTGTGACTCTCCTCCACCGTAACGCAATTCGGCTGCCGTCTTCCGCACTGTGCGCGCGTCGCCAGACACAGCGGGAAAAGCACGGTCGAGGATGGTCTCAGCGGCACGGTAATACCGATCCATATGGGATGGCGATAGCGACAACTCTGAGCCGATCCGCTCATATCCGTGCCACAACGTATCTTCGTTCAGTTCGCCCGGCTTGGTCGGATCGTAGCGGACCCCAAGCAGGTCATAAATTGTGTTTTCATATTCCTTCCGGCTCAGTCGGAAATGGGATACCGCAGGCCTCGCTGCCATCCGCGCTGCGCGCCCCTCTTTGATGAGCGCATCAAGACTCCTCACAAATGACGCAATCTCATCCTGTGTTGGTTGCCGTTCAGTTTTCGGGGGCATCTCCCCCGAGTTCACCCGCTCAACGACCTCCGCCCAGAGGTGTGAATCGGCGGCTGATGTGAAGTCCCGTGAGAGGCGATCAATCCGCACATCGCCTTGCTCATCCTCGGCCCCATGGCAACGGATGCAATGCTTCTCCAGAAAGGATTCGAAGGGTTCCGCGGCGCGAATGGTCCCGATCACGCTCACGCTACAGACGAGGAGCAGAGATGCCCGGTACACAGACGAACAAAAAAACATGGTTGATAATTCGGAATCGGAAAGGGAATTCTGACTCACCACAACAGCGGCGGTCCATCAAGCCGCATGGTGTACTCGGTGCGGAAGGCCGCTAGGCGGCGGTCGCTCGTCTCCTTAGCCTCCATGGTGGCCGCCCCGGCGCGGATCGCGGTGCTCACCACCCTCTCATCGATAACACCAAGGGCCCTGACCAGATCGAGTGCTTTTCCGACCCGCTGGTCGGCGGCGATTCGCTCCTCAAGGTCGGCCCTGACCTGGGTGGCATCGACCTGCTCATGATCCGACCAGAGTGTCACCCATCGACCATCGGTCAATTGCGCCTCGAAGACACTCTCCACAGTCACCAGACCCTGTTCCGGCAGCGTTTGCACACGCGTCGCGCGGAACCGCCCCTCGCCCTGCGCTTGGTGCCTCGCTGACGCACGCCAAACCTGCCCGGCAGCCTGCTGCTGCCCTGCTCGGTCATCTGCCTGAAGAAGATCACCCACGCCCCCGGAGAACATCTTTGTGATCACTGGCAAGAGGGTCTCGAATGCCGCCTCTCCGTCGTCGCGCACAACAAGATCACCAGAGCCCTGGAACGCCACCGGATCCCCATACGCGTCCTCGATGATCGCCATGCGCGCGACCCACTCGTCCTCACCCTGCGGTAGAGGCGGAAGACGTTCGCCGAGCGTTGGTGCCGGCTCCCTAAAATCGATCGACTTTTCCTTCAAGGCCCTCGTCAGGTTCTGCTGGGAGAGCGACTCAACGTCGGGAAGATCCTCGTGCCAGCCCCACTGCACAAGCCCTCGCCACACCGGGTCGGCCACAACTACATCTCGGATGGTTCCGGCTGGAAGCGGCAGCCAGAGAAACTGCGGTTGCGGCAGTGCAGGAGCATCAAGCAAGTCTGCGATCCGAGCCTGCTCCATTCGGAGAAAGACGAGCAGCACATCGCTATACCGATCACTGGACGCTCCCAGTATCGCCTCAATCCGCGCGGCAAGTTGCTCGAGCGCCTCGCGGGAACGATGCTGTTCACTGGCGATGGCCTCCTCCGCGAGCCCGGGTTCCGTCTGATGCAGCCATTGCCTGCGGACTACCATCAAGAGCCCACCATCGGGCTTTCTTCGAATGATCTGACCCCGCACGACGCGGCCGTCGTGCAACCGCACCACATCGGTGCCCGCCTCGATAGCAGCGGTGGAACGCCCACTGAGGCCGAGCATCACGACAACTCCACACGTCAACGGCCAGAATGCGTTACGAAACACGGCAGACCTCAAGGGCAATGACATCGCTGCGGAAAACTGTCATTAAGCGTGATTGACCTGTAGTGTAACTGGTAAACTATGAAGATCGCGAACTGATTTGATACCAAGAGCCACGCACGGTCGGGACTCTACCTCGGCGATCGGCTCCCTCCGCTTATGGAACTGCACAAGAACCAGAGGCCGCTCGGGATGATCAAGAGCAGCGGACTGCGCGGAGGGTATCGGCTGTTGATCGGGTGTTGCCTGGCTTTAGGCAACGTGCTCACCACCGTTCACGCCAGCGATCCCCGTGATACCAAGCCTGGCGGCGGCGGCGCTGAACTCTTTGTTCGACGAATTGAACCACTCCTGGCCGCCAAGTGTTTCGCGTGCCACGGGAACGCCGACGAACCTGAGGGAGACTTCACGCTGACGAATCGGCAGGCGCTTCTGCGCGGCGGTGAGAGCGGTGATTCCGCTGTGGTGCCTGGCGATCCCGAAAAGAGCCCGCTGGTGCGAGCGGTGGAGCGAACGGATGCGATCGTCTCGCCGATGCCGCCGAAGGAGGCGGAGCAACTCTCCACCCGTGAAGTCGGCTGGTTGCGGCAGTGGATCGCCGCCGGGGCACCCTGGCCGGACACTGCCGAGGCTGCCGCGATCATACGCACGCGGGCCGACGCCTGGTCGGCTGAAGATGGCGTTGCGGTTTCGACATCAGGTGGCCTCTCCGCAGTATGGACCAACCGCCGGTACGACCCGGCCGCGCTCTGGGCCTATCGACCGATTGTAAAGCCCAAGATTCCGACAGCGTTGGCGGAAGAGCACCCCATTGATGCCCTGCTCGCGATGCACCGACCGGCAGGCTTGACGATCGCACCGCGGGCCGACCGCCGCACGCTCCTGCGACGGGCCACTTTTGATCTCACGGGCCTACCGCCGACCCTCGAAGAGATGGCCGCATTCGTCACTGATCCCCGCGACGACGTGCCTGCCTTCAAGGATGTCATCGATCGATTGCTGGCCAGCCCGCATTACGGGGAGCGAATGGCCCAACACTGGCTCGACGTGACCCGCTACGCCGATTCCAGCGGCTTTGCCAATGATTACGAACGAGGCAATGCCTGGCGGTATCGCGACTATGTTGTGCGGTCTTTCAACAGCGACAAGCCGTTCGACCAGTTCGTCCGCGAGCAGATTGCAGGGGATGAAATCGCCCCCGACGACCCGGAGGCGATCATTGCCACCGGATTTCTGCGCATGGGGCCCTGGGAACTCACCGGCATGGAAGTGGAAAAGATCGCCAGGCAGCGGTTTCTGGATGATGTGACCAATGCCGTTGGCGAGGTCTTTCTTGGCCATGCGTTGCAGTGCGCCCGCTGCCATGATCACAAGTTTGACCCGGTTCCGACGCGAGACTACTACGCTATCCAGGCGGTCTTCGCGACAACCCAGTTGGCGGAGCGAGCGGCGGCCTTTCTGCCGGAAGAAAACCGATCTGGCTTCGAGGAGCGACAGTATTTGGAGCAGTCGCAGGCCGCCCATCAACAGGCTCTGGCATCGCTCGACAACACGCTGCTCGACAACGCGCGGCTCTGGTTCGAAGAACAGGGCAAAGATCCCTCGGCCTGGCGGGCCGCCGTTGCCGAGGCCCGCCAGCGGCAGACCGATGACACGCGCCGGGGCGGGAAGCAACTTCGTTATTCCGATGTTTTCGGCAGCGCCCGTCGGCGGCTCAAAGAACAGGGCATACCTGAGGCCGACTATCCGCCGAAACTCGTCGGGTTGACACCGGCGCAGTTCGGAATGGAGCGGATCGCCCGCAAGGGGCTGGAACGACTCCGCTGGGAATTCGACCGCTACGAACCCTACGCGTTAGCAGTCTATTCCGGCGTTACGCCGAGTCTCAAAAATGTGTATGCGCCGCTGCGGATGCCGACGGATCCTCTGGATCGAGGCATTCAGGAAGAGACCTGTATCCTGGTCGGGGGTGATCCTTTTTCAGAAGGGCAGCGGGTGGAGCCGGGGGTGCTAAGCGTCCTTCATCAACAGGCCCCGCCGCCGGCATTTCCTGATGGCGATGCCATGGCTGGGCGGCGACAGGCGTTTGCATCATGGGTGGCGGATTCGCAAAACCCGCTGACGACCCGGGTGATCGTCAACCGGATTTGGATGTGGCATTTCGGTGTCCCTTTGGCAGGGAACCCCAACAACTTTGGCGGCACCGGCAAACGGCCAACCCACCCGGAGTTGCTCGACTGGCTGGCAGCGACCTTCGTGGAGCACGGCTGGTCATTCAAGACGATGCACCGTCGGATCATGCTGTCTGCAGCCTATCGGCGCCGGAGCCTCCATCCTGATCCTGACGGGCTTCGAGAGCAGGATCCGCTGGGGCTTGGCTACGCGGCCTTTCGACAGCGTCGACTGACTGCCGAAGAGATTCGGGATGCCATGCTGGCCACCAGTGGTGAATTGAATCCCGATGTCGGTGGCATCCCGGTCCGCCCGGAAATAAACCTCGAGGCGGCGTTGCAGCCGCGGCAGGTGATGGGCACGTTTGCGGCCGCCTGGGTGCCACACCCGCTGCCTGAGCAGCGTCATCGGCGTTCACTCTACACGCTCAAACTGCGCGGGCTCCGTGATCCAAGATTGGAGGTCTTCAACGCACCGGCCCCTGATTTTTCCTGTGAACGCCGCGACACGAGCACCGTGACACCGCAGGTCTTCGCGCTCTTCAACAGTCGTGCCACACACGCTCGAGCCCTGGCCCTCGCGACCCGCGTCTTGAGGGAAGCCTCCAGCGACGAGGCCGCCATCGAAAGGTGCTTCGAACTCGCCTTCGGCCGAGTCGCCCGTGGTGGCGAGATGCAGGCCTGCCTGACACACTGGCGACAGATGGAGGTGGTGGAACGAGACGCGGTCTACCCGCGTCATCAGCTGCCCCGGACCGTTCTGCGCGAGGCGATAGAAGAAAATACGGGGGTGCCCTTCACCTTCACTGAGACGCTCCATGCGAATGCCGATTTCGTTCCCGACCTCCAGCCAGCCGACTGCGATGTGCGCACCCGAGCCCTCGCCAATGTCTGCCTTGTGCTGCTCAACTCCAACGAGTTTCTCCATGTCGATTGAAACCACCTCCGGCCGCACCGCAATGCCCACGCGTCGGGACGTGCTCTATGGTCTCGGCGCCTCGCTCGGCAGCGTCGCCTTTTCAGCCCTGCTCGCCGCCGAAGAACGGCCTCCAGCGCCGTCTGCACTCGCACCGCGATCCCCACATTTTCCGCAAGCAAAGGCGCGGAATGTCATCTTCCTGATGATGGAAGGGGGGCCCTCCCACATCGACACCTTTGACCCCAAGCCAGCACTCGACCGAAGGCACCTCGAGGAGTTTGTCCGCGGCGGTGATGAGCAATCAGCAATGGCGAGCGGCAAACGATATTACGTGCGGAGCCCATTTCGCTTCATCAAGGCAGGGCAGAGCGGCGCGGACATGGCGGAGAACTGGGCTCACTTGGCCGGCGTGGCCGACGAGATCTGTTTCTTTCGCGGCTGCACCGTCGATAGCGTCAACCACCCCACGGCCATGTACCAGATGAACTGCGGGAACCGATTTGGCGGTGATCCGGCAATCGGTTCTTGGGTGACCTATGGCCTCGGCTCCGAGAACCAGGACCTCCCCGGCTTCATTGTCCTGCCGGAGTTGAGTTATCCACAGGGGGGCGCAGCAAATTGGAGCAACGGCTACCTCCCGGCCCATTACCAAGGGACGCCGCTGCGACCGAAGGGATCGCCGATCCTCGATCTCTCACCGCCGCCAGGCGTGACGACCGAACACCAGCGGAAAAATCTTGATTTTCTCTCTCAACTCAATGCCACGCATGCCGAGTCGCACCCCGGACAGGATGATCTTCGAGCCCGCATGACCAGCTACGAACTTGCGTTTCGTATGCAGATGCAGGTTCCCGAGGTACTCGACCTTTCCGGGGAAGATGAACGGACCCGGGATCTTTACGGCATCGGGAAGACCGGCACCGATGCCTTCGGTCGAAAGTGCCTGCTGGCCCGTAAACTCGTGGAGACGGGCGTGCGATTTGTCCAGCTCTATCACGGCTCGTGGGATAGTCACGACTCGATCGAGCGGGCACACGGCAGTCTCGTCGAGGCAGTCGACCAGCCGATTGCGGCCCTGCTTACTGATCTCAAACAGCGTGGGCTCCTCGAGAGCACGCTCGTCGTCTGGTGCGGTGAGTTTGGTCGGGCGCCC
>JAQBZA010000435.1 GCA_027622795.1 Planctomycetota bacterium
TCGCGGGGTACGGGTGGCCCGAAGCCTCGCCCGACGATAATTCGGTCGTTTCTTGTCCGGGGCTGACCGTGCCACGGAGCCGGCGTTGGCAGCAAGCGTAGGCAGGATGCCGAAAGCGCAGCTGGCATCGAGCGAACGAAGGCCACGATGGCCGTAGTGAGCGTCCGGCGATGTGGCACGGTCAGCCCCGGACGCCCGCGTTGATCGGCGCAATGCGGGCTATGGTGACTTCACGCACCGAAACCCGATGTGGTTGGTGGCGCTCGAGATTTCACCCTTGCCGCGGGTGCCGACGATGTAGCGGGCGCAATATTGTTCCGAGCACAGAAATGATCCGCCCCGTTGCACCCGCTTCGGCTGACCGGGCTCCTGGGGGTCGAAGCTGTCGGCAGGGCCCTGGGGATTGTTGATGCCGTCGCGGGCGCGGCGGATCTGGGTGGTGTAGGTGTCCGGGCGATACCAGTCGCTACACCATTCCCAGACATTGCCCGACACGTCGTGGAGCCCGTAGTCGTTGGCAGGGTAGGAGCCGACCGGGGCGATCCCGGTGAAGCCGTCGGCGGCCGTGTTTTCATCGGGGAAGTGCCCCTGCCATGTGTTTGCCATCCAGCGGTCGTCGGGCCGAAACTCGTTGCCCCAGGGATAGGTCGCCCCTTCAAGGCCGCCGCGGGCAGCCCGCTCCCATTCGGCCTCAGTCGGCAGCCGCTTGCCAGCCCACTCCGCGTAGGCGAGGGCATCGGCGTAGGCGACCTGCACAACCGGGTCGCTGTCACGGCCCTCGATCGAACTCTCCGGACCGAGGGGGTGCCGCCAATTTGCTCCGGGCACGTAGTTCCACCAGCGGAGGTGGGCGGTGGCCGTGCCGTCGCGAAGCGGTACCGCCTCCTGAGGGGGCGTGAACACGATCGACCCGGCCACGAGGTTTTCCGGCGGGGCGCCGGGGAAGTCTTCGGCCGAGGGGGCCCGTTCGGCGATCGTCACGTAGCCGGTGGCCGCGACAAAGGCTGCGAACTCGGCATTGCTGACCTCAGTGATGTCCATCCAGAAGCCGTCGACATGCACGCGGTGGATGGGTCGGGCATCGTTCATCGGATCGGGGCCGCCATGGGGGAGGCTCCGCGGATCGTTGCAGCCCATGTCAAAACTGCCACCCGGAATCCACGCCATGCCCGGCGGGGCGGTGGCATCGGGGGGCGGTTTATCTGTCGTGCTGGTCGACGGCCGACAGCCGGCCATCATGAGAGCCAACAGGCACCCGAACAAACATTGTAGGAAGGGTGGGCGAAGGGCCATGGCGTGAGCCCCGTCAGGCGGAGCGATGGCGGAGGGTGCGATCAAAGGTGCGGCGGAGTGACAGACGGCGATCACCATCCCACCACTTGGCAAAATCCTTGCGGGCCCGGTTTGCCTGGCGCTGCTCGTGGCGGCGAAGCCGCTCCAGCACCTCACGATGGGCGAAAGCCGCATCCTCCCGCGACCAACGGCGAAAGCGGTCGGCGGCGGCGGCATGATCGGTGAAGTCGCCCAGCGTCTCCTGAAGCTGCTCGAGGGCCACATAGACGCGGGAGCGGACCCGCTCGGGAAACACTGTCGCAAAGATCTCAAGTATGTAGCGAATCTTCTTTCCCTCGATGCGGAAGGCATGCAGGTCATCAGCGGTCCGCATGCGGCGATCGGCGGCGGCAAAAAAGTGGCTGACGATTGGTCGGAAGCGGCGGCGGGCATAGGCTGCAAAGGTGTCCTGCTTGCCCGATGGCGGCTGTCGCTCCAGCCGTTCGAGGAGACGCTCCGTACGCTTTGTCCAGTCGGCTTCCAAAAGCCGCTCGTAGCGGTCGCGGATAGGTTGGCGGGAGACGACACGCTGCCGCGACAGCATGGCGACGAGACGGCTCCGCGCGGTGCGACCACCGATCGACACGATCGGTTCGCGGTCGGCGGATCCAAGGCTGCAGTCCAAATCGTGGGCGAGGCGTGTTGTGAGCACATCGAGATCACGAGCTTCGCCAGCAGCTCTGCGGAGCCTGCGGAGGTGCTTTTCGAACCAAGCGCGTCGCTTGGTGGGCAACAGTTCGTTGAATGCCTTGAGGGCGGCGAGTGCCCGGCGAGTCGCCACCCGTAACTGATGCACCTGTTCGGGATCGCCCGCGGACGAGCAGGCCCGCGGCAGGATGGTCCACACCACCCCGAGTCGCTTGCGGAGCGTCCGTGCAGCCACGGCAGCCACAGGCATGGAACCAGCGTCGCTGACGATCCACTTGTTTGATGTTTTCATGCGGCCGGTTCCCGAGAAGACGGGAGTCTATCGTCGTCGGCGGTAGGGATGCCAGCCGCTGCGATCGATCGGCATATTCAGCATGATCATTGCTGGTGGATATCTCGACGGCACCGATCCAGTCGAGCCCCGCAGTCATGATTACTTCGTAATCACGATCTCTGACGCGAAGATCGTCCCGGAGGCCATCGATCCTTCACCGGTCCAGAGGCGACCGGTGAGCGTGATGCGGTCGCCTGGCGTTACATACTCGACCTGCGCGGCATCAAACCGCACCACCACTTCTTCCGACAGCGGCAGAAAGAGCCGACGCACACCGCCGACAGTTCGCAGTGGCTGAACGGTCAGTCTGTTGCCACGCACGGTGACAATGCGCCCCACGATTTCGCCCCGGCTGCCCGGTTCGATGGTGGGCGCTTCAAAATCGTGAGGTGGGGTGATGATTTCGATCGTCTCGATCTCGTCGGCGCCGTGGCCTTTGGAATCGACAATTGCTTGGAGTCGCACGGTCATCCCGATCGACAGCATGGCGGCCGATGCCGGGCCGCTTACGTGGAGGGCCGAAACACCCGCCGGATGCAACTGTGCCACAAGGGTGGGCGAGCCATCTGCGACGCCACCAGCCGCGTTGAACGCGATTACCCCGCCGGCAACGGTGCCAGCGGCGGCCTGTACGACACCCTGAAACTCGGCTTCCGGTAGGCTGTCGATCTGCATCTTATTATTTTCGACCGGGATCGTGATTCGCTTGTTGGTGCCACGGCAGGCTCCTAAGTTCCAGAGCCGTTCATAGGCCTGCTGGAGCGTGGCT
>JAQBZA010000436.1 GCA_027622795.1 Planctomycetota bacterium
CATTGGCGGGAGCCTCATGACGGCAGTCGTACGGAAATCGAGGGACCACGGGCTTGCCAGTCCTTTCATGAATCACCTCATCCCGACCGGCATCTCCCACGACTTCCCACAGCGGCTTCGCCCCTTCCACGGCCGTGCCCCCAATCGTGCGATCCTTGCTCTCTGGATCTTTGGAGAAGCTCACGTTGGCGAACGAAGCGGCGGTCTCGTAATACTGATCCTGGGTCCACCGTTCAAAGGGATGGTCGTGGCACTTGTTGCAGTTGAACCGTATTCCCAGGAAGAGATGCGTCGTGTTCTCCATCGTGAGAAGCGGGTCACGCAGGGTCTTGAAATAGGCCGCGGCAGGGTTTTCTCGATTGGATCCGGAGGCTGTCAGGATCGCGCGAGCGAAGGCATCGTATGGGGTGTTGGCCGCAACCTGATCACGAATCCAGAGCCGAAGACCATCGGCTCCCTCCTTTCCCAGAAACTTCGGATTCACCTGAAGCAGGTCGGCCCATTTGTTGGTCCAGTGCTCGACAAAAGCATCGCTCCCGATGAGTTCCGCCACGAGTTCCGCCCGCTTGATGCGGCTGTCACGACGGTCGGCCGCAAAGCGACGCACCACGTCGGCACCGGGTGGCAGGCCTGTCAAGTCGAGCGTGACCCGTCTCAGGAAGTCGATGTCAGTCGCCAACGGAGCCGGCTCGACCTTCAGCGCTTTCCATTTGTGGGCAACCAGTTCATCGATTGGCCCCCATGTCTCCGGATCGCGCCAGGTGAAACCTTGCCGATCACCCATCACGGTGAGTGTGACGGCAGCATACGAACCTTCATAGCGGACAAGGATGGGTGCTTCACCACGACGAATCGCGGTTGCAAGTCCAGTCGCGTCGACGGTGGCGACCTCGTTATTCCCGCTCTCGAGAAACGCCTGCCGGGTGACGTCGCGTCGGCTGCCATCGGCGTACGCAGCCACGACCCGAAACTGCTGCCGACTGCCTGGTTGATCGATAAGGGCCGCGGTCGGAAAGACATCGATCGAGGTCACTCTTGGCTTTTCGATGTCGAGTCGTGCTCCCTGTTCAATCCAGCGCCGAATCACCTGATAGTGTGGATCCGAGGGGCCGGCGAGGAGGCCGCCGGTGTGCGGCACCGTTGCCGACGCCTTCAGCAGCATCAGACTGTCATCGGGGCTGGCAAGGTTGACACGACGACTTCCATGGTCGTCTGTGAAGGCCCGCACATCAAACAGGGGGTCATAACCACGAAGCGAAAGTTTAAAACCGTTTTTTCCCTTCGCCGCTCCATGACATGTTCCCTGATTACAGCCCATCCGGGAAAGCACCGGGTTCACATCACGAACAAAATCGACGTCAGGAAGTGTCGCTGTGCCGGCAACGCGAACGGGCAGTGTGGCAGCCACCGGGGCGGCGGGCTTACCATCAGTGGCCGCGGGGGTGTAGGAGATCCGCAACATCCCCTCGCCGTCGGTCAGCGGACGCACAAGCCCGGCCACACCAAGCGAGACGATTGGCGCTGCGGTGGGCTCGGTCGGAGTCCATGAGACCCGCCGTGTGAGATCCATGCTGCCGCCATCTGCCAACGTTCCCGTCACCACCAGTTGCACCGAGGCGAAGGGGCCGGAGAGATCGATGGCCGCCGGCTGGATGGAGATTGCCGTCACGGTGCCCGTGACTGGATCCGCCTCGGGTTCGACCGAGGGCTCGGGGGGCCACGGGAGTGGGAGCGACCGGTTCCCGGCTCCAGCACTGTCAATGCCCACAACCGCAAAGTGTCGGCCAGGGGCTCCTGTCGCGGCATTGTAAAACCGCACCACGCCATCGCTGCCAGCCACCACCACTTCACCTGACGTCGGATGAAAGGCAGCGGCATAAACGATTGTCTCTGGCACCGTGATGTCAACACGTTTCTTGGTATTTGCACTTCGAAAGGCATCCATGGCTTTCCATTCGGCTTCGCTCCGTTGGCTGCCCTTACGACGGGGGCCTGGATCGCCCGGCACTTTGGCCATGATGTCAAGAATATTCTGGGGAACATCCTTCTCCATCTCATAGCTGGCCACAACCAGTCGCCCCACACCATCGACACCTCCAACAGCCGCCACCTGTTTTCCGTCGGGGGAGAACCGCACGCTGAAGACACGGCCATCGAAAGGAAACAAGGGAAAGATTAGGTTGGCGTCGTCACCAATGACCCGCTTCGAGTGGCGATGGATTCTGTACACCCGCGGCGTGCCATCAGCGCCCGCTGCAACGATGTGATCGAGCGTGGGGTGCCGATCCACCGCCGCCAAGCCGCCGCGCAGCGCGCCCGGTGTGATGGACGTGATGTTGTCGACGAATCGTTGTGTGGCCAGCTCCGTGAGCTTGACGGTCATGTCACGGCCCACCGAAATGACGTGATCACCACGCGGCGCAAACACGGTGTCGAGCACCCAGTCCTCGTGGGCTCCCTGGTAGAGCACCTGCTCTCCAGTGCTGACCTTGATCGCGCGGACGGAGTTATCGGTACAGCCGAACGCCACGAGCGTACCGTCAGGCGACCAGCAGCCGCCGTAGACTGTGTCGTATGTGACGGGCACCGATCGCTCAAGTGTGCCGTCGGCTACATTCCAAATCTGCACCTCACCCATCCGGGCGGGATTGCCACCGGTGACCAACAGCCGTGCGCCATCGGGGGAAAACCTTACCCGTTCGACCCGCTCAGAAAGGCCGACAAGCCGTTTGGCGGGCGCCGCGGGCACCGTCGATGGGTCGGCCATATCGAAGAGCAAGACCTCGTGAAACCCGGTCACCGCCAGCCAACGACCATCGGGAGAAAAATCAAGACTCGTGACAACCGGTGGTCGCGAATAGACCGGTGGGTGCTCCGCGTCGATTTTTTGGCCAGCGCTCAGCGGCGTGTCATCTTGCCCCCCCTCCGCGATCCAGCGGGTGATCAAGTCGATTTCCGTGGCAGCAAGCGGCTTACCCTCATTGGGCATCTCCGCATGTCCGCTGGCATCGGGCGTAATCTGGCTGATCATGTAACTCTCAGCCGGCTGTCCGGGACCAACGCCCGCGGAACCGGAATCGCCC
>JAQBZA010000437.1 GCA_027622795.1 Planctomycetota bacterium
CCACCATCGCATCGAGCGACGGGCTTGTGTTGTCAACGTCAATCCACACTTCCGACCCGGCGTAGCCGGTGAACGTATAGACGTCGACATCAGTCGGATCATCAAAGGCAACGCTGCCATGCACCTCGAAACCCTGTCGCAGAGACTCGTCGCCACTCTTCTCCTGAGCCGACTCCCACGAGTTCAGCGTGCCTTGATCGTTCGTGGTGGCGTAGTTGGGGGCCAGCGTGCCCAGCACCTGCGCCTCATCAGTGGTGCCATTGGCATCGATGCCACCCGTGACGCCCGCTTCCCGCTCCACAAGGATTGCGACGTTGCGATCGTTGGAAAGTGGCTCGAATCGCAGGCTCCGCCAGTCGCCTGGGGCGGGTGTGCTGGCCGACCCATCTCCATTCGTGTCACGGACTACACGGCCGAGCGCGTCGAGGCTCACGCCCACCGTGTCATCTGCCAGCGACGTGAGCACGACCGGATAGCCGGGCTGACCGACGAGCTGCACGGTGCCCCCGATCCGATCGTCGATGTCGAGGGCCGTGCCCGTGGCGGTGAAGCCGGCGGTCGTTCCCTGCAGTTTGACTACAAGGCTCTCGTCAGGCTGGCTCAGTAGCCGCAGGCCAGTCTTCGTGTGGAAGTTGTTGACAACGATTTCACTTCGCAGGACATGGACGATGTCGGTGTCGTCCCACACGCTCTCGACCGTGATCTCCTCGCCGCGAACCACCATGCCGCTGATGCCGGTCGTGCCCCGCAGGGTGTCAAGGGCGGCAGCGACATTGAGCAGGCCGCCCGTGGCCACGCGGTTCGCCAGCGATGCGACTGGGACGGCGCTGTCTAGAATCGCGTCGCGCATTTGTGCACCGGTGGCATTCGGAAATGCAGCCGCAAGCAGACCCACGGCACCAGCCACGTGGGGGGACGCCATCGACGTACCACCGTAGTACTCATAGTTATTCCCCGGCGTTGTGCTTAGGATCGCAACACCCGGGGCCGCTATATCAACCGATGTCGGGCCGGTATTCGAGAAACGAGCCAGCTGATTGGCACGGTCAGTTGCGGCGACTGACATAACCAGCGGATTATTATGACTCGCCGGATAGGCCGGAAAAACGTCGTTGTTGATCGAATCATTCCCCGCCGCCGCGACAAAAATAACATCCGCAGCACAATGCGCATCGATGGCAGCCCGCTCGGCCGATGAAATACCGTAACCACCATAGCTATTGTTAGATGCAACAATGTTCACGCCAAACTGCTCTCGCATCATTGTGACGTAGTTAACCGCACCGATGATTGCCGACGTCGTCAGATTCCCGGCATCATCAGCAATCTTCAACGCCATGATGCCGACGTTCCAATTTACGCCGGTGACGCCCACGCCATTGTTGCCAGCGGCGCCGATCGTTCCGGCAACATGCGTGCCGTGGCCTGGATCCGCGCTATCGTCATTCGGATCGTTGTCATTTGATCCGAAATCCCAGCCGAACACGTCGTCAACGAAGCCGTTCCCGTCGTCATCGATGTTGTTCCCTGCAATCTCGCCTGGATTGCGCCACATGTTGGCCGCAAGATCTTCGTGGGTGTAATCAACGCCCGTATCAATCACTGCGACGACCACATTGCTGGAGCCCGTCGTGACGTCCCACGCAGACGGTGCATCGATGTCAGCGCCAATGACGCCAACGGTCGGTAATCCACCGGTGAAGTCCCATCCCTCCTGCCCACCGGGCTGGCCGGTGTTTTCCAGGCCCCACAGGCTCGAGAAGCTTGGGTCGTTCGGCAACGCGGATATCGTCCGCACAAAGTTGGGCTCAACAAAATCGATGGTCGATTGCGACTGCGACCACGCCATCACGTCCTGCACACCGGCTCCTGGAGCCGTCATCGAGTAGAAACCACCACCAAGGGATCTTGCCTGCCATCCCGCATCAATGGCGAATGATTCCTCCGCGGCACGAAACACCCAACTGTTGGCAACGACCGAGGTTGTCTGGCCATTCCATTGCATCTGCGTGATCGTCGCAGCGGGGGCACTGGAACTGGAACCTGTTGACGACGGCGCAGGGGCAGCTGCTACAGCCCCACCCGTGACCGGTGTATTTCGCAGATACGAAATTCGGTTGTCCCGCACGAGCGGGCCAAAATTGGCGTCGTAGTCGCCGTAGCGATCGATCGTACCTGTGCCGCGGCCCGGATCAGGCATCAGGCTGTCGTTCAGCGAATTGGCGTTGATCGAGATCATCGCGCCGGCATTGTCGCGGAAGTCGTTGCGGATGATCACGGGCTGGGCGCCACGCACGAAGATCGTGGCCGAGTCGTTGCCCTGCCGACCTGTCCGGTCGGTCGTGGCCAACCCTTCCGCATTTCTTTCGATCCGGCTGTTGGCTAGTCGCAGATCACCCTGATGCACCTCGATCACATTGAACTGGTCAAACCCGCCTTCGATCGGCGTGATGCCGCCACCAAAGGCAAGGTAGGCCTGATCGATGCTTGCCTTGGCCCCCGCATTGAGGATGATGCCGCCCCAGTCGCCCGTAGTGGGAGACAGGAGCAACGCTCCGTCGACGTCGATCGAGCGGCCGAATTGGTCGAATTTGTCGGGCTGGTTGCCGTTGGTGTCGAACGTGCCACCCGCGCCGAAGCGGTTGTCAGCCAGGCTCGTGAAAATCACCCGTCGGCCCGCGGTGCCTTCGGCAAACAGCTGTGACACACCCCGCTCGAGTTCGATCCGCGAGCGATCGAGCTTCAGGATCACGCCCGGGTCAATCGTGAGCCGGCCACTCTGCCGGGCCTGCTCCTGATAGAACGTCACCGTTGCTTGCGACTGGGAACGGGTGATCTGTTGTGACACCGTAATCATGTCACCGGCAATCGCTGCCACCGCGGTCCTGTCGGAGATCCCGGGACCCGTCACTCGCATACCGACGGTGAGTCCACTGGCGGCCACCGTGCCCACCGGCAGGGTGAACGACGTCGACCCGGCCACGAGATTGGCCCGTGGCGTCGCAATCGCCACATCGACATACCCTCCGGCGCCACCGCTGACGATCAGATTTTCCGCGAGCACATAGGTGATATCGGT
>JAQBZA010000438.1 GCA_027622795.1 Planctomycetota bacterium
GGGCCTCGGCCGTCGCCACGAGAACCGACGCCTGCGGCGCGAAGGCCACCACAGCACACAACACGAGCCGCAGGCAACTGGCCAGGGCAGATGACCGGGCAACAAAGAACCGGAAGACACCGGAAACGGGCATGGGCGAAATCCTCCAAAAAAACGGTGCTTCGAGACTAATCCCAGATACGCAGGCTTCAAGCGGAAGGTTGAGAAAAAATTGGCTTTTTTTCCGCAAAAAATCATTCCCGGCCCGCACGAACCGCGCAACTGATCCATCTTCCGGCAGCCGGCAAGCAGCGACGCAAGATGGGAAACTGGGGGCCGTTCGACTACATCGCCCTGTCAATCAGGTGGCGTTCGCGGACGGGCAGTTTCGCAAGCGAGGGGATGTGATACCGGACACCATCGGTGTCGGTGACCATGACGGAGTCATCCGTCGCGCGCAGGATGTCATCGGCATGGGCTACGGTGAACCGCCGCCGCCCTCGATCGGTGACAACGCTCCACCCAGTTGGTTCGCCAGCGGAAATGCTCTCGATGCGCTCGATCACGGGCAGAAAGTCCCGGCTTGCCAGTTCTCGCTCAACGGTCGCCCGCAGAGACTCCGGTGCGGTCTCGAGTGGCTCGATCCACGCCAGTTCCGCTCCGTCGGCAGAGAGAATCGAGACGGCGGCCTGAGGAGCCGAAATCGGAAAGGCACGGACGATATCCACGTTGCCGTGCGTGACACCATCGGCTCCCGTGAACTGCAACCTGCCGTGGATGGTCTGTTCAAGTCGGCATGAATCGAATCCGCTCGTTGCGTGCGATGGGGGATGAAGGGGTGTCATGGAGGGCTCATGTGAGGTCAGGAAACAGGGGTCGGCTCCGCGGCATCCTTGTTCTGCGCACGATGGAGACGGGAGTAAACGCCACCCTGTGCAAGCAGGGCGTCATGGCCGCCACTTTCCACGATGCGTCCATCTTGAAGAACGATGATTCGATCGGCCCGCCTCAGTGTGGAGAGCCGATGGGCGATGGCAATCGTGGTCCGGCCGGTCACGAGGCGATCAATCGCCGCCTGAATAGTCGCCTCCGTCTCGACATCGACGCTCGAGGTGGCCTCATCGAGAATCAAGATGCGGGGATCGACCAGAAGCGCCCGGGCAATCGACAGCCGTTGTCGTTCACCTCCGGAGAGTGAACCACCCCGCTCGCCAATCCGTGAGTCGTAGGCAGCCGGTAGGGAAAGAATGAACTCGTGGGCCCCGGCAGCACGCGCTGCGGCAACAATCCGGGTGGCGGATGCGTCTGGGCAGCCGTAGGCGATGTTTTCGGCGATGGTTCCGAAAAAAAGAAATGGTTCTTGCAGCACACAGCCCAGATTGCTGCGGTATTCCTCCACGGAAACATTTCTGAGATCCACGCCGTCGATACGAATCGAGCCGCTCGTTGGGTCATAGAAGCGACAGACCAGATTGGCGAGGGTTGATTTTCCGGATCCGCTGGTACCGACGAGCCCGACCATCTCTCCGGGCTCAATCGTGAGGTCGACGCCGTGGAGAACCTCACGGGTACCGTACCGAAAGTGAACGCCTGACAGTTCGATCCGGCCGCGCACCCTGCCGAGTGGTACAGGATGAAGGGGATCGGCGACTGTCGGTTGGCAATCGAGAATGTCAAAGATCCGTTGTGCACTCGCCGCCGCCCGCTGTGTGGCCGGTACCATGTGAATCATCGATTCGACACGGACGTAGAAGCGGGCGATGTAAGCGAGGAATGCCGTGAGGCCACCAACCGTGACGGTGCCGCCAAAAACGAGCCATGCTCCGGCGGCCCACACCACCAGCGTGCCACACTCCGTGAACAGGCTGACGAGCGGTCCGAAGAATGACCACGTCACGTTCACGCGATCGTTGGCTTCAAGCACTCGGGTGTTGGCCATCGTGAAGCGTTCGGTCTCCCGATACTCTTGGGCAAATGCCTTGACGACCCGGATCCCTGGAATCGTGTCGGCAAGAACGCTCGTCATGTCGGCCCATGCGATGCTGGCCCGAGAAAATCCGCGCCGCAGTCTGACGCGCACGGTGGAGACCAACCAGACCACGAGTGGAAAAGGTACGAGCGTGACAACTGCCAGGAGAGGGTTGAGCGTGACGAGTACGATGGCGGTGAGTACGACGAGCAGGACGTCGGAGAAAAAAGTGATGACATTAACGGACAGAAACAGATTGATCCGATCGGTATCGTTCCCGACACGGGTCATCAGGTCGCCGGTTCGTTTGGCGGAGAAAAAATCGAGTGACAGCGATTGAAGATGGGCATAGGTGCGGATTCGCAGGGTGGCGGCAATCCGCTCGCTGACCCAGGCGAGCGTCCACGTCCGCGCCCACGACAACAACCATGCCACGATGGCGGCGAGGAGCAGGCCGCCGAGGTACCACCAGACGGCTGAGAACGGCACCGGAACGCCTTGCTGCCGGGGAATCAAGACGCGGTCGACCAATGGCATGGTGAGGTATGGAGGAACCAGAGCCGCAGCCGTGCTTGCCAAAGAAAGAAGGCCGCCTACCAGAGCCACGCCGAGATAGGGCCGAGCAAACACCGCCAGGCGCATTAGTGACCTCCACGAGGCTCGCGTCCCAAGTTCCCCACCTTCCTCATCGAGGGTTTTTGATGGAGGTGGGGTGACTGCCCGGGTTGCTTCTGCCGGCCGGGCGTTGTGGGCTTCGGATCGGCCATGAACCATCTGATCGAATGCATCTTTGAGCGCATGCGCTCCTCTGGCTCTGGCGGCTGTAAATCTCCAATCGGCAAGTGTCTGGCCGTCGTGCATCAGTTCCATGCGGCCGAGCACCGCTCGGGTGTGCACATTGAGATGGGTGCCCGAATTCAGCTGCCATTCTCTGGGCCGCCCGTTTGGTTCGGGGCGGCCGGTGGTCGGGTCGTCGGAGAGAAGCCGGCTGGAAGTCAATGCAATCCAGCCATCGGCGAAGTGCAGGTCGGCGTCCAGATCAAATCGACATACTGCGAGCACCTCTTCGTCTCGTCCGATGGAAAATCGTTCCGGGAGGAGGGGGGGGGCGGAAACAAGGG
>JAQBZA010000439.1 GCA_027622795.1 Planctomycetota bacterium
GCGGCGCACCCGCTCGGTGAGCGCGGCCAAGTCTGCGGCGGTGACTGGCCGGGCCGGCAGGAACGTCGGGAAGGTGACCAGCCCGGCGACCTCGGGAAAGTGGCTCAAGGCCTGGGACAGCCCCGCGTAGAGGCTGTCCGCCCGAAGGTAGGCCGTCCGTCCGTGAAACTTGCGGACCATGTAGTGGCCTTCCTTGTTCTTCGTTGTGGTACCGAGGTTCTTGGAAGAGCGGTCCGTGGCCGACAGTTCCTCGCCCTGATCAGACAGCTCCATCGCCGTTCGCCGGAGGGCATGGTGGGTGACGCCATTTAGCCCAACGCCGTCGGCCTTCTTCTTGATCTGCTTGCAGATCAGGTCGTAGGTGCCCGGATTGTAGGCCCGGATTCGGACCGCGTGTCGCTGGGACAAGCGGCGATGCTCCTCGGTGAAGCCTCCGAAGATGAACGGCGAGCCGACCACGCGCCGACTTCACGCGGATCATCCGGCTGATCGAGGAAGGGCGGCCGGGGCATCCGCAGCAGGAGTTCCCAAGGCTGTCAATCGATCCGGCCTCAGGATCGCGCTTGCCGCCAGCGGCTCGGCGGCAGGCCGTGGCGGCGAGTGAAGGCCACCGTCATGGTTTCGGGATGCCGAAAGCCAGCCCGGGCGGCGATCGTGGTCAGCGGCAGATCGGTCCCGGCGAGCAGCTGCTCCACGCGGCGGAACCGCACCCGGGCGATTTCATCGTGGGGCGTGTGCCCGAGCCGACGAAGAAACCGGCGTTCGAGCACCCGCCGGCTGACCCCGAGCGACCGCACGAGGTCGGCCACCTTGATGCCCGTGCAGGCCCGCTCGCGGATTTGCCGGACCGCGGTGGCCACCAGCTCGTCGTCGATCGCCAAGACGTCGGTGCTCTGCCGCGTCGCGATGCCCAGGGGGGGTAGCAGCCATTCGTCGTGGTCGAGCCGCTCGCCGCGGAACAGCGCCCCGAGCAGCTCGGCAGCCAGCCGACCGGCGCTGATCGCGTCGGGGATCACGCTCGAAAGCGGCGGGCTCGTGAGGCCGCAGAGCACCGCGTCGTCATCGACGCCGAGCACGGCCACTTCGTCGGGCACCGCGAGCCCCGCCCGCCGGCAGGCCTCGACCGCCTGCCGCCCCCGGACGTCGTAGCAGGCGAACAGCCCGACCGGCTTGGGGAGCGTCACGAGCCAGGCCTCGATCGCCGCGTCTTCCGCGGCCTCGTCGCGAGCTCGGCCGCGGGGCTCGTAAACCGAGATCGAGCGGCCCCGCGCCGCCGCCGCGAACGCATCGCGGCGATTGCCGCTCCAGCGAAACCGGTCGTCGCCCAAGAAGGCGAGGTGCCGGAAGTCGCGTTCGATGAAGTGCTCGGCCGCCAGCCGAGCGATGGCGACGTCGTCGGTCTCCACGTAGGGCACGCCGGGAAGCAGCCGGGCGGCGCTCACGTCCACGACGGCCAGCGGGCCGCCGCGCTGGATCTTCTTGATCGCGGCGGCGATCGCGGGGGTTTCGACCCGGGCGATGACGCCCTCCCCACGCCACCCCTTGAGCATCTCCAAGGGGGGCATCCCCCGGCCGTGCTCGGGGAGGAAGATCGTCCACGGCTCCTGCTCTTGGAGATGCCGGTGGATGCCCGCGAGCAGACCCCGGCCGTAGGCGTTTGACGCCTCGATCAGGAGCGCGACGCGAGGGCTCGGCCGCGGGGCAGCACGGCGTGACGCTGGCATGCGAACACTGTAGCACGGAGTCAACGCAGGAAAGGGGACAGTCCCCGCGGCGGGGACTGTCCCCGTGAGTCAGGAAAACGTCCACTCCGGCAGCGTGCGGATCGCGCCGCCGTGAATCGCGCTCTCGTGGGCGAGCAGGCCCGTGCAGGTCCAGTTGGCGCTCTGGCGGGCATTCGGATAAGGATCGCGGCCCTCGACCAAGGCCGTCACGAATTCGTGCACCAGATGCGGATGGCTGCCGCCATGGCCGCCCCCCTGCGTGAACGAGAGGTGCTGGTGATCGTCGGCATCGTAGACGCCGCCGGTCGTGAAGGGCCGCAGCGGCTCCGGGAGCCGGTCGGCGAAGTCGGGCACGCTCACCCGCCGCGGAATCTCCGGCTCCGGCTTCTTGGCCGTGTGGAGCACCGGCTCCTCCCCCTCGCAGAGCTGCCACTCGAAGCTCTGCTTCGACCCGTAGACGTCGAAGCTCTCACGGTATTGCCGCGCCGTGTCGAACAGCGAACGGATGATCCGGGCCACGACGTCGCTGTCGCGGAGGGCGACATGCGCGGTCTCGACGGCGAAGGGGGAGCCGTACTTCCCGATGAGTTCCTCGCGGATTCGCCCGGAGCCGAAGCAGCTCACTTCGGCGGCGTCTTTGCGTTCGAGCGCCAGGCACGGCCCCACGCAGTGGGTCGCGTAGTGCATCGGCGGCAGCCCCGGCCAGTAGTCGGGCCAGCCGTCCATGTCCTGCTGGTGGCTGGCCTGGAGAAACTGGATCCTGCCGAGCTCGCCCGCGTCGGCCAGCTGCTTCACGAACAGAAACTCCCGGGCGTAGACGACCGTCTCGGCCATCATGTACTTCAGGCCCGTCCGCTCCGTGAGCTCGACGATCCTCCGGCAGTCCTCGACGCTCGTGGCCATGGGCACGGTGCACATCACGTGCTTGCCCGCCTCCAGGGCCGCGAGCGACATCGCCGCGTGGTCCGGGATCGGCGAGTTGATGTGGACGGCGTCGATCTCCTTGTCCTTGAGCAGTTCGGCATAGTCGCGATACCGCCGCTCGACGCCGTGGGCCTTGCCGATGGCGTCGAGTTTGTCGGCCGATCGCTGGCAGATGGCGACGAGCTCGGCCTGCGGGTGCCGCTGATGGATGGGGATGAACTCGGCCCCGAAGCCGAGGCCGACGATCGCGGTGCGAAGCTTGCGGGGCGCGGAAGGAGACACGGTCATCGGGCGGCTCCGGGGAATACGTCAGGGCTTGGTGGTCAGAAACTTGATGAGCGCGAGGAACTCGTCTTCCGGCAGGCTTTCGAGGATCCCCGCGGGCATCAGCGACACGGCCGACATGGTCCGCTCCTCGATC
>JAQBZA010000440.1 GCA_027622795.1 Planctomycetota bacterium
GGGGGGGGCGGGGCCGTGGCCGCCTCGTCAAGTGGTGATCCGAAGGCTCCCCCGTCGCGTGGCTACACCGAGGAGATGGAGCACTGGGCCTGGTGCATTCGCAATCCGTCGCCGGAGAACCAGCCGCGGTGCAAGCCGGAGGTGGCGCTGGCCGACGCGGTCATCGCGTTGGTGAGCAATATCGCACTGGCCAATCCGACCACGCAATCGCGGATCGAGTTCAAGCCCGAGTGGTTCGACATCGGCAACGATGAGACGCCGGAAGGCATCAAGCCCGACGTGAACCGCGACAAGTACAAGGCCTGAGCGTGGGGCCCGACAGCCTCAGCCAATGTCGAACAGCCGCGGGAGCGGGGCATCGGCCGGGAGGCCGAGGATCCCGCGAAGTTCGGCGAGGTCACCGTCGGTGAGCGGCACGAACACGACCGGGTCTTGGCAGAGTTCCGGATCGACGAGCCGATAGCTCACCGTGCCGTCGCCATTGACGCGTGGAGCCCGGCCGTAGCCATACATCATGTTGTCGACCTTCTCGAAAAAGTCGCGGAGCGTGATCGTCTCCTGCCGCGGCCGCCGGATGTAGTAGAGCTCGATCACGTCCTTCCAGAAGTGCGGCACGAATTTCGCGCCGAAATCGGCGTGGCCCACACAGTTGCGGTTGGTGCCGGCGATCATCACCGGCAGCGACGCAAGCAGCAGCGAGCGGCCGCGGCATTTCTTCTCGAGCGCGGCAGCGAGGTTGATGCTGAAGTCGGCGCTGTAGCAGTCGTCGCAGACGAGTACGAGATGGCTGAGATCGACAGGCTTGGCCTGTTCCTGCGCGGCGGGAGTCGCCGACGTGTCGGCGGGTGGCAGAAACGCATCAGCGAGGCGGTCGCACGGGATCGCATAGCTTTGAATCTCTTCGGGCAATCCGTGGCCGAGCACGACGATCGTGGTTGGAGTGTCGCCGGCGGCGGCGTGGGAAACGGCGGTGAGGAACTCATCGGCCACGGTCTTGATCGTCTCGCCGTTGTCAGCGCGTTTGTAGACGGTGGGTGAGCTGCCATAGGCCCGGGCGATCGTGGTGACCTCGCGCGGGTCGAGTCCGCGGTCGGGATCGAGCAGACCGATCACTCCCCTTCCTGGCCCGAGCACCACGCAATCCGCCGCAGCCGTGCGGCGGGCGTCGATGAAGCGGGCGAGCTTGACGAGGAGCGCCACCTGCTCGTCGGGCGGGAGGGCTTCGATCGGCGCAGCATGGGTGGCGGCGAGGTAATAGAGGGAGGGCTCGATCTGCCGGTAGTGTTTGGTGGTGGCCTCGAGGCGGGCAGCCACCGCGGGAGAGAGCGTTTGCTGGAAGGCCTCGAGCGTGGCCAGAGGGCGGCCGTTTTCTGCAGCGACAGACGCCGCTGCCAGGGCCAGGCAGGAGACGGCGGCGAGGGGCGAGGAAAAATGCATCTGGAAATATGGTTGACAAAATTTCTGATCACAGATACTGTACAAATATACATTCTTTGTGAAAAACGTGTGCGGAGCCGAAAAATGCCCCTTTTTGAGATGCCATCGCTGGCCGAATGGACCGCTGAATGGGCCACCGAATGGAACGCAGAATGGAACGCAGAATGGAACGCAGAATGGACCGCAAGGCCGGTGGTGGGGAGTGGGTTTCGATCGCTCGACCGGCTGCTGCCGCGGAGTGGCTTGGCTCGTGGCAGCCTCGTGGAGTGGCTGGGGGACGACGACGTGGCGGGGGCGACAAGTCTGGCTGCTGCGGTGGCGATAGCGCTCGCAGGGAGCGTGGCCACAGGGGGCACGATCCTCGTTGTCGATCGGGGTGGGCGATTTCATCCACCAGCCGTGATGCCCTGGCTGGCGGCGGCTGGGGCTGATGGTGGATCCCGGCCGCAGTGCATCGTGGCCCGGCCGGCTCGGGACGATGATGAAGTCTGGACGATCGATCAGGCGTTGCGGTGCCCCGGTATCACGGCCGTATTGGCCTGGCCGCGGCAGGTGCATCCCACGGCGATGCGGCGCTGGCAGCTTGCGGCTCGCTCCAGTCAGGCTGTGGGGATGCTCGTGCGGCCGGGCCAGGCGCGGCGGGAGCCATCCTGGGCGATGCATCGCATTGCTGTCGTGCCCATCGCGGATGGCACGCTCGGCTCCCGTCGGCTACGGCTGACACTCTTGGATGGCCCCTGGTCGGGCGGCGGCCTCGCCGGCCATGAGCAACATGAGCGATCGGTGGAGATGATGCTCGATCTGGTGCGGGGCCGCGAGGCGGCGGCGGGGGGCCATCCGCTGGTGCGAATGCCACATCGGTTTCGACCGCAGCCAGTCACACTGTCTCCGCCAGTGAGGCTGCCTCCGCAGGTCACACTGCCTCCGCAGGCCATACTGCCTCCGCAGGCCATACTGCCTCCGCAGGAAGGAGCCCTCGCATGCCGCGCGTCATGACGATCTGGCTGCCTCGTTGGCCGGTGCAGCGACGGCTTCTCGAGCATCCTGAATGGCGGTCGCTGCCTGTCTTCGTCTGCCGCCGCGAGGGCCGCGGTGCGATGCGGGTGGCGTCGTGGCTCTGGTCGCAGGCGATGCATCAGTCGCGGCATCGTGCCGGCCGACAGGCGATGGCTGAGGCTCCGGTGCGAATTCCGGAAGGCACGTCGCTGGCCGAGGCGATGGCCATGCTGTCGCTTGCGCATGGCTCACGGGCCTGTCAGGCCGCCATCGTTGAGCACGATGATCCCTTGGCCGACCGGCTGGCGCTGGAAAAGCTGGCCCGTTGGTGTAGACGATTTGCACCGCTTGTGGCTCTGGAAAACCCCTCACGGCCCGACAGCCATCCCGAATGCCTGATGGTGGATGTCACCAACACGGCCGATTTTTTCGGCGGTGAGGAATCGTTGGCCCGCACGGCAGCCTGGACACTCGCCGCCCGTGGCATCCACGCCCGGGTGGCGATTGCCGACACGCCCGGCGCCGCCTGGGCCGCTGCCCATTTCACGCATCGGGTGGCCGGCTGCGAAACACGCCCCGGAAAACAGCCGGTGGCCACGCATGGGAGGCCAGGGAGGCCAGCGGCGGGGC
>JAQBZA010000441.1 GCA_027622795.1 Planctomycetota bacterium
TCCACCGTGAGATCAATGCCACGGACGGCGGCCACGCCCTGCGCCTCGGCATCGGGCTTGTGAAATGTCTTCCAGAGTTTTTGGGCCTCGAGAATCGGCACGGCAGCGGTCTCAGGGACGATGCAAACGAATCGTCACTCTACCTGCCGGCGATCTCCAGGGGGAGGCTGGCGTGGGCGGTCGCGTGGGCCACGGCGTCGGTGACGGCCAGATCAAGCCGACAAGCCCCTGCAGGAAGATCCTCGGGCATGCGGACAACGTAGCGGGCGAAGTAGTCGCGGCGGGGCGTGCGGCAGGTTTCTTCAAGCGGCTCAAACCGCCATTCGTGGAGTCGCTGGCCGTCGTCACTGATGAGTTGGAGCGTGGTATCGATCCGCGTGGTATGCCCTTCCGGCGACTCATCGCCGACGAGATCCTCGAGTTCGAAATAAACGATCAGCTCCTGCCCGGGCTGAAAGCGGCTGCTTGCGAATCGTTCGACCGATCCCCAGCCTCGCACCCGTGAGGCAAAGCAGGCATTGACTACGGAGAGGCGGGCCGCACTCGGCAGATCGTTCGGCGAACTCGGCAGGGAGGCTCCTGTCGCCTCGATCCCAGTCGTCTGTTCGGTGGCCGACTCGCTCGCCGGCTTAGGATCAGCAGTCTGCTCAATTTCCGGTGAGGCTTCCGCCTCTTCGGTCACCGGAGCATCCACCGGCCGCATGGCCGTTCGCTGCGGCGCGGGAGTCGATTCGATCGTGGCCACGAAGGCATTGATAATGTCGGGCCAATCCTGGGGCGGAGCACCTTCGACGGCGGCGGTGAGCGCATCCTCAGTGACGGCGGTGAGCCGACCGGTGGCCGCGAGCTGCTCGAGGGCTGCATCGAGTGCCTCTTCCGCGGCGGCCGGATCGATGGGCTTTGCGTCGTCCACTGGCGCCAGGTCTCCCCGGTCGTCCGCCACGACCTCGTCAGCCCCGCCGGCATCGGCATCGTATGAGGCCACGGCGGAGGCATCGCCGGCGTCGTGAAAGGCCTCCTGGAGGCCGCCGGCGGTGAGGAGCGTGGTGCATCCCGACTGTGTGAGCAGCACGCCGCCGGCGAGTATCGCCAGCCAAACAGCCGCCACGGATCGTGGAGGGGGAGCGTTTGTTGTCGGGCAGCGAAGGAAAACCAGCATGCGATGGATGATCGGCGGCAGGAGATTCATGATGCAGTCGCAAGACCCTACGACTGCGGCCGGAGCGGAGACAAGCCCAAGCGGAAGCGGACTCCCATTTTTCGACTGAGCGGGTAAGTGTTTGGCGAATTTGGGGAAAACTGGCTAAAATCCTCATAATTTCCACACCAGAATAACCCCCTCTTATGGCGAATGCCGCCTCCGCACCCGCGTCTGTCCCGGCCGGCTGGTCTCACCGCCATCTCCTCGACCTGGAGCGGCTGACGCCTGACGAGGTGCGGCTGCTGCTCGATACGGCCGCGCTCTTCAAGGAGGCGACCGGCGGCTGCCGCCAGAAACTGTCGGTGCTGGCCGGCCGCACGGTGGTCAACCTGTTCTTCGAAAATTCCACCCGCACCCGCACCAGCTTCTCTCTGGCGGCACGGCGGCTGGGTGCCGACGTGGTCGATTTTTCGGCCTCGACCAGCAGCCTCTCGAAGGGGGAATCGTTTATCGACACCGCCCGCAACCTCGAGGCGATGGGAATCGATGCCGTGGTCGTGCGACACAGCACCCCGGGCACGCCCCACCTGCTGGCCCAGCATCTTGGCGTCGGTGTGATCAACGCCGGCGACGGCCCGCATGAGCATCCCACCCAGGGGCTGCTTGATATCTTCTCGATCCGCGAGCATGTCGGCGATCTTCGGGGCGTGACGGTGGGGCTCGTCGGCGATATCGCCCATAGCCGCACGGCCCGGTCAAACCTGTGGGGCCTGACGAAGCTCGGCGCCAAGGTGATTCTCTGCGGCCCCCCGACGCTCGTTTCGGAACGGTGGCGGGAACTCGGCGTCGAGGTCTCGCACAGTCTTGATGAGATCGTGCCTCGCTGCGACGTGCTCAACCTGCTGCGGATCCAGTTTGAACGGCAAAACACCCGCCCCTTTCCTTCGGTCCGGGAATACGCCCACCTCTACGCGATGACCGGCGAGCGGCTCGAGCGGGCTCGGAAAGATCTGCTCATCCTCGCGCCCGGGCCGATCAACCGCGGCGTCGAGGTGACCGCCGATGTGGCCGATTGCCCGCAGTCGCTGATCCTCGATCAGGTGACCAACGGCCTCGCGGTACGGATGGCGGCGTTGTGGCTGATCTGCGGCCCCCGCGGGGCCGATGCGACCGCGGCGGCTGCGGCGACCAGAATCATTTGAAGGGATCATCGGCATGGCGCGGCTTCTGATTCGTGGCGGACGGGTGGTCGATCCATCCCAGGCGATCGACCGCGTCGATGACGTGCTCGTGGAAGATGGCAGGATTGCTGCAATCGCGAGTGGCGGCACCGCCGACGAGACCATCGACGCCAGTGGACGAATCGTCTGCCCTGGGCTCGTTGACATGCATGTGCATCTCCGCGAGCCGGGCCGCGAGGAAGATGAAACCATCGCTACCGGCGCCCGAGCAGCGGTGGCCGGCGGGTTTACGAGCATCGCCTGCATCCCCAACACCGAGCCCCCGATCGACACGCAGGCCAACGTGGAGTTCATCCACCAGAAGGCGGCCCGGGCCGATGCCTGCAACGTGTTTGTGGTGGCCTGCGTGAGCCGCAATCGTGAGGGCAAAGAGCTCGCCGAGATCGGTCAGCTCGTGGAGGCCGGTGCCGTGGCCTTCAGCGATGACGGCTCCCCCGTCGCCGACGCCGAACTGATGCGGCGGGCCTTCGAATACTGCCGGATGTTTGACAAGCCGATTCTCGCCCACGAGGAGGTGCTCGAGCTTTCGCGTGGGGGCGTGATGAACGAAGGGCTCGTGTCGCTCGTGCTCGGCCTGCCCGGCATGCCGCCCGCGGCGGAGGATGTGATGATCGGCCGCGATATCGCGCTGGCGGAGGTGACCGGCGGCCGGCTGCACGTGATGCATG
>JAQBZA010000011.1 GCA_027622795.1 Planctomycetota bacterium
CAGCCGTTCGTTCGAGGCTTCGCTGCCCCGAGAGAACACCCGCCGCTGTGTCGCCAGTGAGCCAGGCGGTCGGGGGGCCACCGCTGTGCTTGACGGCCGCACCCGGTGGGAATTCATCGTCCAGCCAGACGACCTCACGTCGCTCAGGGGGTGGCCGCGGATCGAGCGTGGCCGGGTCAACGTACTCGACCGCCGCGTAGGCGTCGTCAACGGCTTTCTCAAGTGCTGGCCGGGCCGCTTCGAGATCGGCCAACTGCCGGTCCTGCTCCGGTGACGGCACCTTGATCACCGGTGGCGTGTCAATTTTGTTGCCATCGAAACCGGGGTCGGCGGCCGAATTGAAGAAGGCATAAAGTGAATAGAACTCCCGCTGTGAAATGGGATCAAACTTGTGGGAGTGACAAACGGCGCACTGCCCAGTGAGGCCCATGAAGGCATTCGTCATCGTGGCCGTGCGATCGACCGCATAGCGGAAGAGCAGTTCCTCGTTGATCGATCCGCCTTCGCTTGTGGTCACATTGCATCGTGAGAAGCCGGTGGCGATCTTCTGTGAGAGCGTGGCCTCGGGCAGCAGGTCGCCGGCCAGTTGCCAAATGGTGAACTGGTCGAAAGGCAAGTTGTCGTTGAAGGCTTGCACGACCCAATCACGGTAGATCCACATCTGCCGCTCGTTGTCCAAGTGGAGCCCGTGGGTGTCGGCATAGCGGGCCGCGTCGAGCCAGTGCTGAGCCATCTCCTCGCCGTGATGCACGCTGGCGAAGAGCCGCTCGACCTGTTTCCCGTAGGCGTCAGGTGACGCGTCAGCGGTGAAGGCATCGACTTCGGCTGGTGTCGGAGGCAGCCCAGTGAGGGCGAAGGAGAGCCGGCGGAGAAGTGTCGCGGGGTCCGCCTCGGGGTTCACCGGCAGGTTTACCTCCTTCAGCCGCACTTCAAGGAACCGGTCAATCGGGTTGGTGACGGCTGGGTCGCTTCCACTCGGCACCTCCGGTCGGACAATCGGACGAAACGACCAGTGGCGCTCATACGGGGCGCCGCCGGCGATCCATTTCCTGAGGAGTTCCCGCTGCTCAGGGGAGAGTGCCTTGTTGGTATGCGGGGGAGGCATCACGACGTCGGGGTCGGTGGCCTCGATCCTGCTGACAAGTTCGCTTGCCTTGGGATCACCAGCGACGATCGCCCGGCGGCCGCCATCGAGTTGGGCCATGGCTGCCTCGGCCAGGTCGAACCGGAGACCCGCCTCCTGTGTGCCGGGCCCGTGACAGGCGTAACAGTTTTCCGACAGGATCGGCCTGATGTCGCGATCAAAGCGGATCGCCTGCTCCGTGGCGACCAGCGGTTGCCCGCCAGCATCCCACGCGACAAGGGCCATCACGAAGGCTCGTGCCCGGCGCCACCACACGCAGTCGCTCATCTGGGATCTCCCGCAATCAGTGAACAGCCGCAAGCGCCTCCCTGCGGCGGGAACCACGACTCTCCTATCTTAGTCGGCACCATCCCTCCCCTCCAGTGGACGGTAGCGCCCGCCCCGTCAGAAACACCCCGAACCGTGTGATCGTGCCTCACTCAGGGCGGCATGCGGCGATCAGGCGGTCATTCAGCCGCACGAAGCTTCCAGAGGCTGGTGTTGCTGCGTAGGAAAACACCTCCCGCTGCGACCGCCGGCGACCCGAGGATCTGGTCCTCGAGATCGAGTGTGCCACTCACGTCAGCCGTTGTGTCAGTGAACGTCACGACCTGGACCAGCCCCCGCTCACTGACGCAGACGATGCGGTCACCGACGATCACCGGCGTGGCACTGAACGGTCCCTGCAAGCGAACCTGCCAGACCCGCTCACCGTCTGTGGTGCGACAGGCTGTGAGCACGTCGCCCTTGCTGATCGCAAACACGAGACCACCGGAGACGACTGGGCTCGACGTGCCAGGGGAAAGTCGACTGGTTTGCCAGAGTTGCTTGGGGCGGCCGTCGGTGACGTCCGCAAAGTCGAGTGCCGTCACCCCATGGGAAGGCACATACACGACCTGTCCTTGTCGGCAGCTCGACGGAATCGTGCTGGCACCGTCGTCGTACCGCCATGCTACGCTTCCATCACGCACCCGAACCGCCTCCATGCCAGCGCTCGACTGCAGGCCGATCAGACCCGCATCAAGCACGACGGGACTCGTCCAGTTGGCTGCCTTCGGTCGACTGAGCCGCCACTGGTTCACTCCCGTGGAAACATCGACACCCAGCGTGTAGGACTCGCTGTCGTTTTCCACCTGAACGACAACCACGTCATCCACAATCGCGGGTGAACTGGCCATACCGAGACTGTTGCTGACGTTGGGATAGTCAGCGGTGATGCCGCGAAGCCAGAGCAGCCCCCCATTCATATCGAAACAGACGAGATCGTTTGAGGAAAACAGCACGACCACATGTTTGCCATCAGTGCAGGGCGTCGGGGCCGCCACACTGGTTTTTTCATGGCACATGGTTCGACCCGTCGCCCACACCTGCCGCTCCCACAGCCGCGCACCGGAGGCTACCGCAAAGCAGACGACATGGAGCCGATCCTGTTGCACGCCACTGCTGGCAGACAGAAACACCTTGTCGCCGCTGACAACCGGGCCGGAGAGACCGCGGCCGGGAAGATCGACCCGCCACGCCAGTGATGCTTCCGGAAATGACGCCGGCAGCTGTATCGAGGCAGCCTCACCGCTGCCTGCTGCCCCCTGAAACCGGGGCCACCCATCACCCGCGACCACGATCGTGTCGGCCATCATCCCCGTCCCGACGAGGCTGACTGTCACGGCCATGGCCAATTTCCACCGTCGGTTCATCGCGCCACCTCCGTTGCTGCCGGGGTTGTCGGCAGAGCATCCGGCAGCGGTGTCGGGGGACGATCGACGGCGAGAATCGCCGTCCCGGCACTGTCACAGACCCGCATTTGAAACTGCCATTCCTTCGTCCATTCCTTTGTCTGAGCATCCTGGCAGAGCTTGACCAGAATCGTGTTTTGACCAGCCTTCAGCCTGATCGGCAGCCGGTACTGATCGATCCGCATGCCACGATGGTACTCATCGCGGGCGAATACGAGCGTGTCATTGTGCCAGACCTTCCAGGCATTTTTGCAGCCCAGCCGGATTTCGGCATCGCGGGCCTCCATGGCCTCGAAGGGCGTGAATGCGTAGGCCACCACTTCCTTGAGGCCATCGTCGGGGCCGGGATATGCCTTGTTGATGTCCACCATGCCATAGTCGTCAGCGGTCATGAATGGCTTCCAACGGGCTTCCACTCCCTTGCCCTGATACGTCGCGTCGAGGCGGATCTCAGTCTCCGGAGGATAGACCGCCGCAAAGCCTTCACCAGCCGTGTTGTCGAAGGGCCCGATCAGGTGCCAATGGGCGAGAAAACCGAACTGCCGTTGCAGGTCGACCGCAACCCCCCCCTTCCGCAACCGCTTCGTGATGTCCTCGATTTGATCGACGTCACGAGCCGCGTCGAGCGCACGCCTCAGTGTCGCCAGCGCGGCCTCGGCGTCCTCCGTCTGCTGTCGGTCCGCGGCAGCGATCAATCTCGACACGGCATCACGGCGGAGTTCGACGCTCGGATCATCGAGCAGACCGGCGATGATCGCCTCGGCGCGGGCCGCATCCTGCGATCGCAGCAATTCATACGCCAGCCGCCGCGCCCGGGGATCATGCCGCTGGTCGACAAGAAATGCTTCGAGTGCTGGCAGTGGCAAGGCGGCCGCCTTGCCGGCGATCGCATCGACAGCAGCCCGCAGCCAATTTGCCGCCAGTGGCCCGGCCCCGTCGATTGCGGCGAGGACGGTGGGAACGGCCGTCGCATCGGCCTCGGCGACCTCCTGCCACGCCGCTGCAGCCGCCGCATTGCCGTGTCCCTCCGGCCCCACAGCCCGCAGCACATCAAGCGCCACCTGCAACCTCTGCTTCTCGCCATCTTGTTCCGCCCGCTCAGTGAAGGCAGCCCCAGACGGCTTCGCCACGCCGACCGCCTGCTCGGGAAAGTCACGCCGGTAGGCTGCCACGAGGGTCTCCTCGTCTCCTGGCAGCAGATAGAGACGCCCGCGGATCGTCTTCGTTTCGCCGGGCTCCAGACCGCCGATCCGAAAGTCGGCGTGCAAGCAGGTCACGACACCCTGAAAAATTTCCTGATACGGCTCCCAGGCCACCCCCAGCACCCACCGACCATCTGCAGACACGCAGCCGCACAGACCATGAGACGGCACCAGGCTACTGAGTGGACGCGGGTTGACGTCTCCCCGGGGAACTGTGGCGGGGCAATAGACCTGGCCGGGCACATATCGCGCCTCCGTCGCCCACGGTGCGGTCGGGAGCCGCAACGGTTTCCCGTCGACCATGACAAAGCACCGCTGGATGTAGGGGGGATGAAGATCCCGAGCCCGGGCCGGATCCGAACCGGTGAATCGATCAACGCGTACGCACGGCTGGGCCCACGCGGCGGCGGACGTGCGGTCAGTAGGATTACGGGCCGTCACGACAAACGTCACTCCGTCATCACAGGCTGCGATATCGTGGACGACGACCACGCCGTCGGCCAACTTGTCTTCGACACGGAGTGCGCGCGGATGATCCGTGGGTACCAGTCGACTGCTATGCGGAATCACGGTCTCGGCCCAATCCCGATCGGTCGACCCCGCCCGACAGTAGGCCTCCAGATACTGGATCACGACCTGCTGTCCTGGAAAGTCACCGCTGATGGTGAGCAGGCGGTCTTTCCAGTGAATCTCCGGCTCGGCAGCCATCGACGCCGGCCCGCCGGCCGCGAGCAGTGATGTCCAGACAACCACCCCCATCCATCGAAGACGCGCATTCATCGATCGGGCTCCCTCACGCGCTCGAAGTGACATGGCACACGGTCCAGAAGTGACGAAACGAGTCACTCCAGTTTGAATCCTTCGACATAATCAAGCAGACTCACGAACTCCAGCAACGAGAGATCGGCAGCGAGCCCTTCCGGCATCGAACTGGTCGGCAGCGTCGACCGCTCCTCGATTGCCGCCTTCACAACCCGGTGCTCCGCGCCCTGAACATCACGCATAATCAGCTGGTCGGCTGCCTCACTCGTCACGAAGCCCACCACTGTCCTACCACTTTCCAGTATCAGTGCCGTGGTTGCAAACCCTTGGGCAATCGACTTGTGGGGCAGCAGGATGCTTTCCACCAGTTGTCGCCGCGAGTAGATGCGGGCTGCATTGGCCAGCGATGGGCCGAGCCCCGCGCTGTCGGTTCCGGCAGCATGGCAACTGACGCATTTGCGGGAGACGAAGAGGGCCCCACCCACACCGCGGTCGCCCTGTCGACTCTCCACCAGAGAGAGCACGTCGGCGACGGTGCGTTCACCGATCTTTGGCCCCTTGTCAGCAGCGATCGCAGCCGCCTTCGTGGCATCAACCGCGGGCATCGTGGCCACCCCCGGGAGGCTGGCAGGCGTGCTCATCACGAGTTTGGCAGCCGCCACAAGGGGCGCCACCTCAGGAGGCGGAGTGCCGCCGAACAGATTCGTGTATTCGACCGCCGCCCGGGGCACCAGCGGATCTCCGCCACCGCGCGCGACGAGTTCCGGAACGATGGTGGCCGCCGGCAGACGGTGCAGCCCAAGCGTGCGGGCCAACCCGGGCAATTCCGGGGTGTCGGCTGCTCGGACCGCTACGGTGAGCGCCTCGGCAAGCCGCGGTGATGCCGGCCACTCTTCGAGGGAATAATAGGGGCCGCGGGTGTCGGGTCTCGTACCCCAGCCTTCCCCTCCCCAACGGCTCTCACGCCGCCACTGTCTGGCGGCCGCCCATGTAAGGTCGGCCCGCTGCCCAGCATCGGCTTCCGCCAGTCGTTGCAGCACGGCATCAACAGCCGCTTCCGAGTGAATCTCGCCGAGAACCCGGCATGCCGCTCGGTGGACGGCCGGCTGCCGGGGCATCGCGTCGATTGCCTCACCACACGCGGCGATCACATCAGATTCACCGTTGGCGGCCAGTCGCACCAATCCCTCGACGGCGGTGTGGGCGACGATCGGATCGAGATCAGCGGCAGCCTGCAGGATGACCGCTGCCTCCTGGGCGTTTCCCGTGCGGACGAGCGCCACCACCGCCTCACGCCGTGTGCGGGCGGTGGCAGACGCCACCGCCGCGCGGAGCGGAGCACTCGGCACTACAACACCGGCACCGGCGAGATCACCAAGTGCCCGGATCGCCCAGGGCGCCACCGTCTCATCCGTGGCAAGTTCCACAAGACGGGGCACCGCATCGCCACCGCGGCCTAGCGCCATCGTGAAGAGAGCCGCCACCCGCGCAGCGGGCCTAGCCGTCGGGTCGCCCGCCAACGCCATCAGTCCGGCCTCGGCCTCGGCCACAAGTGTCCGACGCAGCAGTGCCCGCTGGGCGGCCAGACGCAGCCGGTGGCTTGGGCCGGCCAGCTGGGCGACGAGGTCAGCGGCCGTCGCCTGTTCGACGTCAGGGAGCGGCCTGTCCCCGATCCCGCAAGGCCGAAATCGTGCAATGAACCCGACGTCGCGACCAGACCATTGGAAGCCGCCGCCGCGCCAACTTGCCGCGTAGATATTGCCCAGCGCATCAATGTCGAGATCCGTCGCCCGCACGATGTCGAGAAACGACTCTTGCTTTGCCTCGTAGCCGGCCCCGCGCGCGATGAGTGGATGACGGTAGATCTTGCCCGTCCCCCAATCACAGGTGAAGGCCTGATCATTCATCACCGCCGGCATCCACGGCTCGTCGATCCAGCAGGCCCCGGTGCCGGAGCCACCACCATAGTCGGCCAACGGAGCCACAATCTCGTCGGCAAAGTGCATGTAGCGCCGTGGATAACCGTGATCCTCGAGGCCGGTAAACGCGTGGAGCCGCACGTTCCAGCCGCCGCCATCGTTCGTGTTGTCACGGGCGACGATGTCGAGGAGTGGGCCCACGGCCGCCTCGAGGTTGTTGCGGGTGCCACGCGCAAACAGATCAAGCCCGCTTCCGTCGGGCCGAAACCGCACCAGCCCGCCTCCACGCAGTTGGAGTTTCCGACCGTCGGCCCCCTCTGCCGCCATGAAGCCGAAGTCACCGATAGCGGCATAGATCCAGCCGTCGATGCCAAGGGCGAGACCATTGCTCGTGTGATCCGCTGGCCGCTTCGAGTAGTCGAAGGCGATCCCACTGACGAGCCTCTCCCGCTCATCGGCCTCGCCGTCACCATCGCTGTCACGAAACGCCGTCACATGCGGTGGATGAAGCACGATGAGCCTTCCATCGACAAACACCAGCCCGCGGGGGGCGTCGAGATCGTCAACGAATTCCTGCACGTCGTCGGCTGCGCCGTCGCCATCCGTATCCCGCAGCCGTAGCACGCGACCGCGGTGCGGATCGCGACCCAATGACCCGTTGCCATCACTCGATACATAGACCGCGCCGTCATCCGTCGCTGCAACAAACACCGGGTAGTTCGCCACTGCCGGGGTGGCGAAGAGGGTGCCGGTGAATCCGGCTGGCGACTTGATCTCACGAGCGATCGCCGCAGCCAGTTTTTCCTGCGCCCGGGCAACGAGGTTGGGCAACGCGGTGCCCGGCGGCGCCACCAGACGGGCCTCACGAATGCTGGCCCAGCCCGCTCCGCCGAGAAACGTGACCCGCACCGCTCGGACGTCGGAGCCAGCTTCAGCAGGAATGGTGTGCACAGCCGGACTCTTGTTCCCGTCGGCAGCGTCGGCGACTTTGGACCAGGTCATGCCGTCGCGCGAGGTCTCGACGAGGTACCGGTAGTCACGGTCCGGAAATTCCCAGTCGAGTTCCACCGCTACCACGCGCTGCGGCTCCAAAAAATCAGCCCGCCACCATTGCGGGGCCGTCGGGCCGCTGGCGCACCATCGGGTTTCACCGTCACCATCACAGGCGGCCTCGATGGAGTTGCCGGCCTGCTCACTGGAGGCGCTCACCTCTGCCAAGGGGGCGATATTCGGTCGGTCCGCAGTCTCCTCACCAACAAGGACAGACTCCGACCACGCTCCGACCAAGAGCATGCACGCAGAGAGGCAAATCGACATGCTTCGACTCGGCATTGGACGAAACCCTGACAGATGGACACCACCGCGAGAATAGTCGGCCCGGGCAACACCCGCAAACCGTCATTGGCACGAACGCCCGCCGGACTCTTCTCCCGATATGACCCGGGCTACGGTACGACTGTGTCCCCAGCAGCATGGACAAGCCTCTTGTGCTCGAGCCGACGCAGGTTGTATGCGGTGATCACTTCCTTGCGGCGCAGGATGCCGAGAATTTTCTGCCGATCCTCCGTGGAGACGACCGGCAACTCATCGACGTTGATCGCTGTGAACTTGCCGAGCGCTGAGTTGAGGTCCTCATCGGGCGTCACCGTCACCACGTCACTCTTCATCACGTCCCGGGCGTTGGCGATCTGCCAGATCGTGTCATCATAGAGATAGCTACGCACGTCTTCAGCCGAAAAGATTCCCAGCATCTTCCCGGTCGCATCGACCACTGGAAAATACCGCTGCGTCGACTCGGCCAAGGCATGCACAATCTCATCGAGCGTGGTGCCCTCGTGGATCAACTTCAGCCGGGGCCCGCGCTGGTAGATGGCCTCGACGCGGATTCCCTCGAGTACATCGACGAAGAAATCACCACGATGGGCCGGTGAATCGAGCCGTGTCGGCACCTGCTTGAGATAGAGCGTCCACCGCCGGCCGAGAAGAAACGTGAGTGTCGATACCCACAGGGTCGGTAGGAGCAAGCCGTAGCCACCGGTCATCTCACTCACCATGAGCACCGTCGACAGCGGCGCCCGGGCACAGCCCGAGAAAAATCCAGCCATTCCGACAATCGCGAAGGCTTGCGGATGGGGCACAAGCGCTGGCATCCACTGGTGAAATACCTGCCCGACTGCCCCGCCGACACACCCGCCGATCACCATCGACGGACCAAACACGCCCCCCGATCCACCGGAACTGATCGTGAACGATGTCGTCAGGATCTTGACAAGTGCGACCGCCACCAGCAGGAACGGTGCAACGGTCATCTCGCGACCAAAAAGCTTCTGCAGAAGACCATACCCGCTGCCCAGCACGGCGAGGGCATCACGGTCCTGCCCGAGGGCCCACCACAGCCCCAGGCCGGTGAGGCCCGCCAGCAAGGCACCGAGCATCGGCTTGAGATGCGGCACGATCGGCAGCCGCTTAAAGGCCCAATGCATGCCGTAAAAGGTCTGGATGTAAAGAACCCCGGCGAGCACGAGCACGATGGCCATCGCGGCATAGGGGAGGAGTTCCAGTGGCGACTCCACCTCAAAGGCCATGTGAGGCCCGAAGAGTGGCATGAATCGCAGTTCTCGCGGCAGCCACAGGCAGAACACCGAATACGCGATTGCCGATGACATCGCGGCCGGCACGAGCGCATCACTTTCGATGTCGGCGTCGCGGTAAAGAATCTCACCAGCAAACACCGCCCCGGCGAGTGGAGCCCGAAAAATGGCCCCCACACCCGCCCCCATTCCAGCCGCCAACATGATGCGGCGATCACGGGCAGGCAGTTTCAAAATCCCGCCGAGAAACGACCCGAAACCGGCTCCAATCTGGGCGATTGGGCCTTCGCGACCGGCCGATCCTCCCGTGCCGAGCGTGATCGCCGATGCGATCGTCTTGACGATCGGAATCCGGCCACGGATCTCTCCCCGCTTGTTGTGGAAGGCGTCGATCGCCGCGTCGGTGCCATGTCCCTCCGCCTCGGGTGCAAACGTGTAGACGAGGACACCCGACACCAGACCCCCAACCGCCATCACGGCGACCAGAAGCCACGGTCGGAAGTGCCCCGGCGGTTCCCCGAACACACTTCCCTCAGCCACCGCTTCACCGGCATGAAAGTGGGCAATCCTGCCGAGCGCCACATGTTGCACCGACTGACCGACGAGGTGAAACCCGATTGCCCCGACGCCGGCAACCACCCCGATCACGACCGACAACACAAACCACTTTCCGGTCGATCTCAGTTCGAGCCGCTTGATCGCCAGGAGGACCCGGTTCAACACTCCACTCCATACGGTGACGGGGCCGGGCTTGGGCATGCCTCCACAGGCCGTCTCATCTGCCAGACTTCAATTGTTTGAGATAGGTGACCACGTCGAGGAACTCATTGGCAGACAGCGTTGCCGCCAGACCTTCCGGCATGCTGCTTTGCCGCAACTTCCCCCGCTCCTCGATCTCGGATACCGGGATGGTTTTGGTCTCCTTCCCGTCGAAGATCGAGACCTCCTCCGGTGTCTCCTTGACCAGTAGGCCGGTCACGCTCCGACCGTCGTCGGTGACGATCACCGTGGAAAGATACTTTTCGTCAATCTCCGCATTGGGATCGATGATCGACTCGATGATCTTGGAGGGCGTCAAACGCTTGCCCACATCGGTCATGTCGGGCCCAAAATCAGCCCCTTCTCCCCCCACCTTGTGGCAATTGATGCAGACGCGGCGAAACACCTGCTTGCCACTCGCCGCGTTGCCTCCCTTGAGGTCAGCCAATGCGGTCATCGCCTTGTTCCGCTCCTCGTCTGACCGTGGGTCTTTGCTGATGAGGACCGCGAGATGAGGCTGGATCTCGGCCGCCTTTTTGTCGAGCCCCAATACACTCTCCAGAATCTTCGCTGCTGGGGTAGCTCTCGCGACAAACGTGCCCGCCTCATAGGCAGCCTTCCAGACAGGAATGTGGGCTCCAAGGGCAGCGTCACAGGTATACGCCACATACCGATCTTCCGGCTCGATGTTCGCGGCAGCGACGACGGCCGCCATCGACTCCGGCGTGCCGAAAAAGCTCAACCCCCGCACCGCCTCAGTCCGCACCCGTGGATGCGGGTCCTGTGCCTGCGCAATGAGTTTCTCCTCGGCATTGGGAATCCGATCCCGCTCGTCAGCAAGCACGCGGGTGGCTGCCGCCCGGGCATCGGCCGTCTTTGCGGCAAGCACCTCGACAAGCAGGGATTCATCAACGGCATGAAAGGCCTGCTGCAACCAGAGCTGCTCCGCCTTCAAGCGATCGATTGCCGGATCCGATGCATTGCGGGCTATCCAGACCTTCGCTTCCGCCAACACCTCGCCCTGCGGTCGTGCCTGGAGATCGGCCCGCGCCCGATAGCGGGTCCGCCACTCGGCCGCCTTGAGTTGTTCAAGCACGTCGGCCGTCGATCTGCCGGCCTGTGTCTGCGGCACGAGCAGAGGCTTCTTCGTGTAGACAAGCCGGTAGATTCGTCCATGCTTCTTGTCACGGTTGGGATCCCGCTGACTGTATTGCATGTGCCCGATGAGCGGATTGGCCCAATCACCGAACCAGAGCGCGCCGTCCGGGCCGATCTGCGGGTCAACCGGCCGAAAGTGCTTGTCGGCACTCTTGATGAGATCGAATGGCGTGTCCTTGTTGGCCGGGTCATGCCGCACCCGCACCCCGGCGTAGCCGGCGCCGTCGTCACTGATCGACCACCGTGGCAGGCCATTGGTGTTGATCACACAGGCATAGATGAACTCATCCTGCACTCCGTCTGGAAACTGCCGCGTCCGCAGGTATTCGCTGCCGACGACCGGTCGCATGCGTTCCGTATCGAAGACCGGATTCATGCCCTTGCGTCCGCTGTACTGCGCCCCGGAAAGCGGCGTGTCCCAATGCTGGCTTGCCCCGGTACCGTCGCCGCAGATGCCTTGCCCCCATTCGTTGAAGACGTAGCACCAGCCATTGCCATAGCCAGGTGTCTTGAAGTGGCGGATCTTCCAGGTGCGGGGATCGAGCACATAGGCACCCGAGGCTCCGAAATTCCGGAAGGGCCCCCACGGCGTTTCAAGCGTCGTGCTCATCGCCACACCTTCAAGCATGTGGAGCAGACCACCAGGACTCGCCTCGAAGGCCCCGGCCGTGTGATGTGTGTCTTCCGTGGCAAAGCCATCAAGCACATGCACAACGACATCGGCCTTGTCATCACCGTCGCTGTCTTTCAGCCACAGCATCCGCGGCTGATCCATCACCAGCACGCCACCGTTGAAGAACTGAAAGCCTGTCGGGCAATGGAGTTTGTCGTAGAAGACCGTGCTCCTGTCGGCCTTCTCGTCGCCATCGGTGTCTTCGAGAATCACGAGTTTGTCCTGGGGCGGTGGGTCACCAGGAAGCCACTGCGGATAGCTTGGCATCGTGGAGACCCACAGTCGTCCCCGAGAATCGAATGCCATCTGCACAGGATTGGCGATTTCGGGAAACCTTGACTCATCGGCGAAGAGCCGGATCTCGAAGCCCTCTGGTACGGTACAGGTCGTGATGAGTTCTTGCGGAGGCAGGATCGCCGGCCCCCCTTCCGGATTTTCACTGTACGCCTGCCGCGGCTCACCGAAGCGGGTTTGCGGCTCAACAAGGTCGCCCGTGGCGGAATCATCCGGCCGCTCGGATACTGGCTTCCCGGCCGCGATGTCCCAGACCCGGGAATCCCGCACCGCGGCCATGTTACGAATCTTCATGTACTCGCGGGGAAACGTCTCCGTATCCCACGTCCGCCGACCGCCATAGACATACCAGCCGTTGACCATCCGGTAGTCCTGCAGGTGGACCCACGACTTGTCATTCACCGCCTTCTTGAGTGTCGCAAATGCCTGTTCGTCCAATCGGTTCGACGAGGATGCACCGAAGAGCGCGCGGTCGAGCAGTTCGCCCACCACGCGGTCTCCCGCCTCATTCACATGGCAACCATTGATCGTGCACTGCATGCCGGGCTGCGCGGCAAACTCCTCTCGCGTGACATCAAAGAGGTCTACAAAAGCAATGCCCCGTGTTGCGGCGACCTCGCGGGCAGCGTCGCGATAGGCTGCCAATATTTTGTTCTGCAGATCTGCATTCGGCAGCAACGGATCCCCGGTTGCCTCCACGGCGATCGGAGAGACGATCACGAACCGCGGCAGTGCCTTCGTGTCATCGCGGGGATATCGCGCGGCCAGATCATCGAGGAGTTTGCCATAGTCGGCCTTGAATTTCTCGAGGCCGTCGAGGCCGGCAAATGACTCATTGAATCCGAAGAAGAGCAGGTACGTGTCCGCTCCGAAGGCAGCGACTGGGTCGTCGAGCTTCGTGTAGTCACTGGCCCGCTGCCGGTTGGCCACCTCGTCAGCCGGACGGGCAAAGTTGCGAACGACGAGTTTCTTCTCCGGAAACCGCTCATGAAGTAGCGACTCGAAGTGGCCAAACAAGTTCATCCGCTCAGCCGTCGAGTTGCCGAGTATGGCGATCCGCTCACCATCGATGAATGCCAGCGGCAGGCGGCTTGGTGCCAGGGCCGGCCGCGGCGGTCGCGACGGGATGGCGAGCATCTCCCGGGCCGTCTTGAGCGGATCGGTCTGCTGGGTCTCGGGCTTCTTTTCATTACCGAAGCCAGGACAGGTCAGCCAGGTAGCACCAATCGCCGCGACAGCAGCCGCGGTCCAATGCGACGGACGCATGCAGTTCCTCCAACCAGGCAAGGTCAAGTGTGTTCCACAACACTCCAACAATTCCAAGATACACGCTGCCGCACCAAAATCCTGTGTGCGTGAGATTATGCGAGCAGTTCGCGCACTACGCGGGCATGCTCCACGCCCGTCAGCCGTTGATCGAGACCGAGATAGCGGTAGGTGAAACGCTCGTGATCGAATCCGAGCAGATGCATGACGGTGGCATGAAAATCCCGGATATGCACGGGATCCTTCACGATGTTGTAGGAGAAATCGTCGGTCTCTCCGTAGATCGTGCCCCCCTTGGCTCCACCACCTGCCATCCACATCGTGAAGCAGCGGGGATGGTGGTCCCGGCCATAATTTTCCTTGGAGAGCCCCCCCTGCGAATAGACCGTGCGGCCGAATTCCCCCCCCCAGATGATGAGTGTTTCGTCGAGCAGTCCACGAGCCTTGAGGTCGTTGACCAGCCCATAGCATGCCTGGTCGATGTCACGACACTGATTCGGGAGCCGGCCAGCCACATCGGCATGGGTATCCCAGTGATTCAGGTAGAGTTGCACAAACCGCACCCCCCGCTCCACCATCCGGCGGGCCATGAGCACCGAGTTGGCGAACGACCCGGGCGTCTTCACCTGGTCACCATAGAGTGACAACGTGGTTTCCGTCTCACCCGAGAGATCGGTGAGTTCTGGAACGCTGGCCTGCATGCGATACGCCATTTCGTATTGAGCGATGCGGGTCCGCGTTTCGGGGTCGCCAATCTGCTCGAGTGTCCGCTGATTGAGCGCCTGCAGGCCGTCGAGTGTCTTCCGCCGCACTTCGTCCGACACACCGGGCGGATTGTTGATGTAGAGGATCGGATCACCGGCCGAGCGAAAGCTGACCCCGGAATACTCTCCCGGGAGATAACCACTTGACCAGAGTCGCGCTCCAATCGCCTGTGGCTGGGCAGGTTTACTCGACCGGGCGACGAGCACCACGAACGTCGGCAGGTCCTTGTTGAGGCTGCCAAGGCCGTAGCTGGTCCAGGAACCCAGACAGGGCCGACCGGTAATCTGGTTGCCGGTCTGCATGTAGGTGATCGCCGGTTCGTGGTTAATCGCTTCGGTGTGCATCGAGCGAATGAAGCACATTTCGTCGACCATCTTGGCTGTCCAGGGCAGCAGTTCGCTCACCCACATGCCCGACTCACCATGCTGGGCAAACGTAAACTTTGAGGGTGCGATAGGAAACCGTGCCTGGCCACTCGTCATCGTGGTGAGCCGCTGGCCGTTGCGGACGCTTTCCGGCAGATCCTTGTCATACCAGTCGTTCATCACCGGCTTGTAGTCAAAGAGGTCCTGCTGCGGTGGCCCGCCCACCATATGCAGATAGATCACATGCTTGGCCTGCGGCGCGAAGTGCGGCCCGATCGCGTTGGCCACCGTGTCGATACCCGCCGCCGGAGCCGTGGAGGCATTCCCCCACGCCGGCGCTGCGCCGGCGAGTGTGGCGAGGGCCGCACCGCCGAGCAGGTGACCACCCCGCTCGAAAAAGCGGCGCCGCGTGAGATTGAGACCGAGTTCATCAAGGGGAGAACGAATGGGTGGATTCATAGTGAGATCCAAGTGTTACTTGCAGAGGACTTCGTCGAGATTCATCAATTGGTTCGTGAGCATGGTCCAGGTGGCCAACGTCGCAGGATCATGCGCCCCGGGCTTTGACGCCCCCACCGCGATCAATCGATTGGCGTCGTCGGGATGGTTCTTGTAGAACGCTGTCAGGTCTGCCAGCGACTTCTTCACGATCGTTTTTTCGTCGGGTGTCAACGATCGGGCGACGAGTCGCTCGGTGAGAAAGTTGACTCGATCATCGTCTGTGCTGCCGCCGATCTCGAGCGATCGTTCCGCCAGCACCCGCGCCGCCTCGATGAATTGCGGATCGTTGAGTGTGACGAGCGCCTGCAAAGGCGTGTTCGTCCGCTCCCGCTTCACCGTGCAGTTTTCCCGCGAGGGAGCGTTGAAGATCTCCATCGAGGCCGGCGGCGCTGATCGTTTCCAAAACCAGTACATGCTGCGGCGGTAGAGGTTTTCACCCGAGTCGGCCTGATATCGGTTTGTGTTTCCCCCCATCGACACCGCCGCCCACACACCATCCGGCTGATAGGGCTTCACGCTCGGGCCGCCGATCTTTTTGACAAGCAACCCACTGGCGGCCAGGGCGTGGTCACGCACCATTTCAGCATCCATCCGAAAGCGGGGCCCGCGAGAAAGCAGCCGGTTGGCAGCATCCTGCTTCAGCTTCTCAGGAGTCGTCACCGCACTTTGTCGGTAGGCGGCGCTGGTCACCATCAGCCGGAACAGTTCCTTGACATTCCAACCACTCTCCTGAAACTCGATCGCCAGCCAGTCGAGAAGGTCGGGGTGGCTCGGCAGTTCGCCCGTGATTCCGAAGTCGCCAGCGGTGGCCACGAGCCCCGTGCCGAAGACCTCCTGCCAGAAGCGATTCACCGTCACCCGACTGGTGAGCGGGTGATCCTGCAGCAGAAGCCACTTGGCGAGGCCAAGTCGATTTTTGGGCAGGCCTTCCGGGAATGCGGGCAGCATGTCGGGGGTGTCGGCCAGCACCTCCTCGCCGCGCTGATCATACTCACCACGATTGAGCACATAGGCCTTGGCCATCGCTTCCTGTTCTTGCATCACATGAGCCACCGTTCCCCGCTTGCGGATCTCGGCATGTTCAGCCTCGAGCCGAGTCGCGAGGCTTCTGGCATTTTTGAAGGTTTCGTCAAACGTCTCCAGCCACCAGTCATAGAGCTTGTCTCCGGCCTTGACCCGCTCCGTTGGCGGCAACGTCACGATGTCGGCGATCAGTTGGGCCCGCGACAGTCCGGCAACCTCGCCGGCAGAAAGGGGTCGGCCCCAGAGGGTGAGATTGGCGAGACCGACCGAGTGGGCCGTAGCCCCCTGCGACCGACCGCCAATGGTGAGCGGCACCTCGGTGCGAATCGACCCCTTCTTGAAGGTGTTGTTTTCGATCTTCGGCCTCTCCTGCAGGGTGCCGTCGTAGTAGATCTTTATGCCGTCCGCCTTCCCCGATCCGTTGTAGGTGATGGTCACGAGCGTCCAGGTGTCGGGCTTGAGTTGACCGTTGGCCACGACCTTCAGGGCGTTCTCCGGCCAGGCATGGATCAGGTGCATCGCGATCCGCCGACCCTGCACCCACACATCCCAGCCACGATAGGCGTTGGCTTCGTCCATCCGCGCCACCACGGCGTAGGCTGTATCGATGGCGGGCACCCGCACCCAGAGCGAGACACTGAAGGGCTGGTCGTGCTCGAAGTCACCGCCGGTGGGAAGCTCAGCCGCCTTGCCGTCAAGCACCACGGCAGCGGCGTTATGCGGACCGGCCTGCCAGATCGTCGACGTCGTCAACTGGAGATCCGTGTCCTTTCCGGCAAGCCGCGCTCGCACGTTGCTGCCCTCGCCTTCCGAAAAGGCGATGTCGACGATGGGCGTGTCTTGTGGCAACGACTTCGCGACCATCTCGGTCGTGGCAGCCTGCATAAATTCCGCAAACTCGGGCTTCGCCGCGGCCTTGCGGGCCTCGACAGCCGCTTTCGCTGGCGGCAGATCCCGCTCCAGTTCAGCAAAGCGTGACTGATCCTCCGGACGTGGCACCGGCAGGATCGGTGGGGTGTCATGAATGTTGCCGTCCTTGGCCCGCTGGGTCGTGTTGTTGAAGAACGCCGCGAGTTCGTAAAACTCTTTTTGCGAGAGCGGATCAAACTTGTGGTTGTGGCAGACAGCACAGCCTGTCGTGAGCCCCAGCCAGACCGCGGAGGTCGTCTCGGTGCGATCCCGCGCATAGAGGACAAGGTATTCCTCGTCGATGATGCCACCTTCGTTGGTGGTCATGTTGCAGCGGTTGAATCCGCTGGCAATCTGGTTATCGAGGATCTGGGCCGACGTGGCATCCGGCCCATGGTCCTCCACGAGATCGCCGGCCAATTGCAGAATCGTGAACTGATCAAACGGCATATTGCGATTGAAGGCGTTGATCACCCACTGCCGGTAGGTCCACATCTCACGGTAGTTGTCAAAGTGAATGCCGTGGGTGTCGGCATAGCGGGCATAGTCGAGCCAGTGGCGGGCACGGTGCTCGCCCCATTCAAGACTCGAGAGCAGGGTATCGACGAGCCGCTCGTAGGCATCCGGATGGGGGTCATGCACGAAGGCCTCGACGAGCGCCGGCTCCGGTGGCAGGCCGGTGAGATCGAGTGACACGCGGCGGGCGAGCGTCCGACGGTCGGCCTCAGCCGCTGGCAGGAGCCTTTCCTGCTCAAGCCGCGCGAGGATGAACCGGTCGATCGGGTTCCGCACCCAGCTGATGTTCTTCACCACGGGCAGGGCGGGCCGTTGCGGTGGAAGAAAGGACCAATGGGCTTCGTACTCGGCCCCCTCGGTGATCCATCTCTGGAGCAGTTTCTTCTGATCTGCCGTGAGCACCTTCTTCACCGCCGGGGGTGGCATCACCTCCTCGGGATCGTCGGAAAAAATTCGGTCGAGCATCACGCTTGAGTCGGCATCACCGGGCACGATGGCCCCGCTTTCAACGGCGGCATCCCGCTGGTCAAGCCGGAGATCAGCCTTCCGGCTGGCACTGTCAGCACCGTGGCAGCCAAAGCAGTTCTCAACCAGAATCGGTCGGATCTGCTCGTTGTAGGAAAGGGTGTCTACCGGGAGTTGTAACGCCCGTGCTGCGGCGTCGTTGACTTCGGGAGCGTCAGTGGCGGGGGCGGGCCCCCCCCAGGCAAGCAGCACAACACCGAGGAAAAATCCGAAAACGCAGCGGCGCAGCCGCTTTGGCGAGGGTTCCATACACTCACTCCTGAGTATTGTCGGAACACCCGCTTCGCCGCCCTGCGGAGCCAACTGCTCGCGGACGCGGACCCTCAAAACGGGTCGATCGGCGGGAGGACAATCAACTTCTCTATTATTACGCGTCATTCGGACGGGTCAAAGTCTGAGCGCGAATCAAAAACTGTGCGAGGCGGGAAACAATGAGCATCATTTCGCGGCTTTTTTGGCACTCTGGGTCAATCTGGGTTCTTGCCACCTTTCTGGGAGCCACTCTCATGATGCCCTCCGCCGGTATGGCTGACGAACCGCGGGGCCCCCGCGGTGCAGCATGGAAAGCGATCGAGAAAGCCCTTCAGGAGGGGAAGCCCAAGACAGCGGCTGAGTTGCTCGCCGGAATTGAGCAGGCCGCCGCTGATGACAAGGCGTGGGGCGAGGCAGCGCGGGCGATTGCCACGCGGGTGCTTGCCGACACCGGTGATCGCGCGGCCGATGAGCCGGAGCGGTTGATCCGCCTAGCAGCCGCGATCGACACGGCGCCCCCCGAGACACGCGGCGTCTTGCAGGCGATCCGGGCCAATTGGACGTGGCACTATTTTCTGATGAACCGCTGGCGATTCAGCCAACGAACGTCCGGTGCCGTTACGGCGGTTGACCTCGCCGAGATTGCCACCTGGGATCTCCCCGCGATCATCAACGAAATCCGCACGCAGTTTCGCAAGGCGCTGACAGCCGAGGCAGACCTGCAGAAACTTCCGGTTGGTGAATGGTCGATGCTGATCCAACCGGGCACCATGCCCGACGCCTATCGGCCGACGGTCTGGGATGTCGTTGCCCATGATGCCCTTGCCTTCGCCGCCTCGGGGGAACGGGGCCTTGCCGACCCTGAAGATGCCTTTGAAATCGAGGCGACCAGTCCCGCCCTTGGCGGATTCGATCTGTTTCGCCAGACCGATCCGGCCCAGCTCACGACCGACACCGACTCGCCGCTTCTCCAGACATGGCGACTCTTCCAGCAGCTGCTCGCCTTCCATGCCAATGACGCCGACCGCACTGCATTCCTCGCCGCCGACCTCGATCGCATCCTGTGGGCGAGCAACGCCGCCGTCGATGCCGGTGAGGCGACGGTAGCCGATCGCAAGATTGAGGCGCTCGAAGGCTTCATCACGCAGGCGGGCGACCACGAACTCTCGGCAT
>JAQBZA010000442.1 GCA_027622795.1 Planctomycetota bacterium
TCCGTGGAAAAATCCATCCATGGCCTTTTTCCACTTGGGCAACACCCGAAAACGCCGAGGGTTTTCGGGTGTTGCCGATCGCCGCAGCCTGCGGCGGCAGACTCTTTCCACAGTCTGCTAGCCGTGCTGCTCGCCTTCCACCTGCACGCGGTGATCGAGGGCGGTGGTTTTTCCCCATATCAGCCGCTGCTCGATGGCCGCGGTGATAAACCGCTTGCCGCGGGCGACGGCTGCCGAGAGTGAGAGGCCTTGGGCGAGGCCCGTGGCGATCGCCGAGGAAAAGGTGCAGCCGGTGCCGTGGGTGTCGACACCGCGGCGGAAGGGGGCCGAGAACCGCTCGGAGCCGTCCTTCGTGATCAGGATGTCGACCGCCTGCCTGGTGCCGAGATGGCCGCCCTTGGCCAACACGCTGCAGCCGACGCGCTCGGCGAGCGAGCGGCCCGCCTGCTCCATCTGCACGAGATCGTCGCACGGCATCCCGCTGAGCAAGCGGAGCTCGTCAAGATTAGGCGTGAGCAGGGTGGCCTGAGGAAAAAGTTTTTCTTCATAGGCGTCGATCGCCTCGGGCTCAAGCAGCGGCTCACCGCTGGATGCGACCATCACCGGATCGACCACCAGAGGCATTGTCGGGGCGAGCGTCCGCAGCGTGGCGGCGACCTTTTTCACAATCGCAGGCGAGAAGAGCATCCCAGTCTTGATCGCGGCCACCGGAAACGCCTCCAGCGAGAGCCGAATCTGGGCCTCGACAACCGCCGTCTTCACCGGCTGGATCGACTCCACCGCCCCCGGCACTTCGGCCACCACGCAGGTAATCGCCGTCTGGGCGTAGCCGCCGAGGCTGGTGATCGTTTTCAGATCAGCCTGGGCGCCTGCTCCGCAGGAGTTGTCGGAGCCGGCAATGGAGAGCACCACAGGGGGAAGTGTTTTCATGACCGCACACTGTAGCGTTCTCCATTTCGCCTATCCATCCTGCCCGACCGGCTCAAGCCGTCCAGGTGTTTTTGCCGATCTCATCCGATGAGTCTGCCACCGAAAAACCCGCCGTGCCCCACGAGCCGCCATGTCGTCGCCCCCCACCACCAACGCTCCCCGCAGCGGGGGCCTCGTCGGCTGGATCGCCGGCCGCGTGGCCGACGTGGGTGATGCGACCGTAGGGATGATCGCTGCCGTGGGCGATGTGGCCATCTTCTCCGTGAGCACCATTGGCTGGCTGTTCTGGCGACGTCCACGGCGGGATGTGCTGCTGCCGAGCTTCTACTCCATCGGTGTGATGTCGCTGCCGGTGGTGGCCCTGACCGGGCTCTTCCTGGGCATGGTGCTCGCCGTGCAGAGCTACTCGCAGTTTCGCGCCCTCGGCCTGCAGACACGGCTTGGCTCGGTGATCAACCTCTCGCTCGTCCGAGAGCTCGGGCCGGTGCTCGCCGCCACGATGCTCGCTGGTCGGGTGGGCAGCGCCATGGCTGCAGAGCTCGGCACGATGCGGGTCACTGAGCAGATTGACGCCCTCGAGAGCATGGGGGCCAACCCGATCTACTACCTCGTCGTGCCACGGTTTCTTGGCTGCCTGCTGCTGATCCCGCTGCTGACGGTGATGGCCGACTTCATGGGGGTGCTCGGTGGCTTCCTCTACTCCTATCTGCTGCTGGGGATCGACTACCACCACTACTGGACCAACTCACGGGCCTATGTCGGCGGCTTCGACCTCGGGATGGGCATCTTCAAGAGCTTCTTTTTCGGCGCCGCAATCGCGATCGTCAGCTGCCACCGTGGCTTCCACTGTGCCCCCGGTGCTGAGGGCGTGGGCCGAGCTGCCACCAACGCCTTCGTGCACTCGTTTGTCTTGATCCTCGTCCTCGACCTCTTCCTGGGCATCTTCCTCGACGATGTCCACGAGATCATTCGTCCGGAAGGGGCCCGACGCCTGCTGTGATGACCGCCACCGCCGAATCACCCGCCGCCGCTGCCCCTCCCTTCGGAATCCCGCTCCTCGAAGTCGACAGGCTCAGCGTGCAGTTCGGACGCCAGCAGGTGCTCCGTGACATCTCCATCTCTGTGTCGCTCGGTGAGACGCTCGTGATCCTCGGCGAGAGCGGCTGCGGCAAGACCGTGCTGCTGAAAAACATGATCGGCCTCGTGCGGCCCACACGCGGCGAGGTCCGCTTCGAAGGCACCTCGCTCGCGAGCATGCGTGGCCGTGAGCTGGCCCGCCTCCGCACGCGGTATGGGTTCGTGTTTCAGCAGGCGGCTCTCTTCGACAGCCTGACGATCTTTGACAACATCGCCTTTCCACTGCGGGAGCACACCCGGATCAGTCGCGAGGAGATCAGAGAGATCGTCCACTCGCTGCTGGCCGAGGTGGGCCTGCCGGAATCCGTCGGCCTGAAGAAACCTGCCGAGCTCTCCGGCGGCATGCGGAAGCGGGCTGGGCTGGCCCGCGCCCTGGCCCTCGACCCACAGCTGATCCTCTACGACGAGCCGACGACCGGCCTCGACCCGATCATGAGTGACGTGGTCAACGAGCTGATTCTGAAGGTCAGCGAGCGGCCCGCAGTGAGCAGTGTGGTGGTCACCCATGACATGAACACGGCCCGCAAGGTCGCCGACCGGATCATCATGCTCTATCCCTTGCCTCGGCTTGCGGCCGATGAGTCGCAGATCGTTTTCTCGGGAACCGCTGCTGAGCTCGACCAAAGCCGCGACCCCCGCGTGCAGCAGTTTGTGGAGGGCAACGCCGGCACTCGCCTGACGGAGCTGAAGGACGCGAGGAATAGCGTTTCCGGCAATGGGAGCGAGGAGACGAACGACACATGAACGAAAGCGTGATGCAGTTTCGGGTCGGCGTGATGGTGCTTGCCACCGCGATCATCGCTGGCATTCTGATCGTGCTCTTTGGCGACCTGCCTTCGCTGGTGCAGGCGACGTATCCCGTGCAGATGAAGTTCGACAACGCCCGCGGTGTGGCCGAGGGCACTCCGGTGCTGAAAAACGGAATCCTCGTTGGCCGAGTGGCGAGTGTGTCGCTCGACGAACTC
>JAQBZA010000443.1 GCA_027622795.1 Planctomycetota bacterium
CCGATGTGCTCCTCGACGCGATTGTGGCGGTCACCGGGGTGCCCCGTTCCCTGCCCCGTTTCCCGACGGGCACCAAGGCCATCAGCTATGCGAATCGCACTCCTAACTCTGCGAGCGGTGATTACGTGCTCGATACCTTCGGTCAATCGGCCCGGAATTCAGTCTGTGCCTGTGACACTCGGACCGATCCCTCACTCTCGCAGGTGATGCATCTGCTCGTGGGCGACACGGTGGGGCCACGGGTGCACACGGCCGCGAAGAGCGGTGTCCTCAAGAAGATGCTCGACGACCATTCCACGCCCGAGGGCGTCATCGCGGCGATCTTCATTCGCGTGCTCTCGCGGCGTCCGACGGCGATAGAAATGGAGTCAATGCTCCAACTCGTGGCGGAGAATCAGGCTCCAGCCGTCTACGAGGATATTTTTGCCGGCCTGCTTACCTCGAATGAGTTTCTTTTCAATCATTGATCTCGGGCGCTTGCCTCAGGATCATGCCTCACCGTTCCATGTTCGGTTATCGTCGCTCCCTTCCATGATAAGTTCTTCTGGCATCGCCGCTATCCGTGTCAATTGGTCTTGTGGAGGAGGTGTTGCGGCCCTCGCACTGCTCTGGCTTGCGCCTTTGGCGGCGGCTGCTGATCAGAAGCCGATTACTTACGAAGACCACGTGGCGGCGATTCTCAAGAAAAACTGTGCCACCTGCCATGGTGATGGCAAGCAGGAGGCGGGCCTCAATCTTGCCAGCTACTCTGGCGTGATGAAGGGTTCGGGTGGTGGAGAGATCGTCGTGGCAGGCCGCTCGAGCGGCAGCCGACTGATCGAAGTTATCACCGCACCGGATGACGGCGAGCGAATGCCACCCGATGGTGACCGAGTCCCGGTCGATCAGGTTGCTCTGATTGCGAAATGGATCGACACGGGCCTGCGCGAGAACACAGGTAGCAGTGCCGCCGCAATGCGAACCCTTGGTTTCAAGCCGGCCGCTCCGGCAACGGCCGCCGGTCCCGGCGCGGTGCCGGTGAAACTTGCCGCGATTGAGCGGCCAGAAACGATACGGCCCTTCCCGGTGCTGGCCCTCGCGGCGAGCCCCCGCGCCCCGGTGGTGGCCACCGCCGGCTACGGCGCTATCGATCTCTATAGTTCGCTCGACACGCGGTATGGAGCGTTGCCCTTTCCGGAGGGCGAACCGCTGGTGCTCGGATTCAGCCGCTCTGGCCGGCTCCTCTTGGCCGCCGGTGGGAGACCGGTTCAGAGCGGATCAGCGGTACTCTTCGACGTCGCGACCGGGAAGCGAATGGCGAGTGTGGGGGATGAACCCGACGCAATCATCGCCGCCGACATTTCGCCCGACGAAAAACTGGTGGCCATCGGTTGCACAAGCCGGCTGATCAAGCTTTACTCGACCGAGAATGGAAGCCTGAAGGCGACAATCGACAAGCACACAGATTGGGTGACGGCCGTCGCGTTCTCGCCCGATGGTAAGTATCTCGCCACTGGCGATCGGATCGGCAACATTCATCTCTGGGACGGCGGTTCTGGCGGCGTGATTTTACCGCTCGCCGAGCACAAGCAGTCGGTTCGGGCGCTCTCGTGGCGGAGCGATTCGGGCGTTGTCGCCTCCTGTGGGGAGGATGGGAAGGTGGTGTGGTGGGATGTCAAGGACGGCTGGCCGCTCATGAACAAACCCACTGCGCACGCTGGTGGAGTACTCGACTGCCAGTTTGGCCCGCAGGGTGAACTGGCTACATGTGGACGCGACGGCCTTGTGCGGTTGTGGTCCGCCGAAGGTAATGAGACAAAACAGTTTTCAATTATCGAGGACACACCCGCCGACGCCAAGCCACCAGTGGGTGTAAAAATCCTGCCGACACGGGTGGCCGTGTCGAACGATGGCTCGATCGTGTTCGCCGGCGATACCGCCGGGCGAATGCACGGCTGGTCAACGAAATAGTGTGCGATAGGCCGCACGTCCTTGCGGGGCCCTGATCTTGAAAGTGACCTCAATCCAAGTCGCCGCAATCGTGGGAGTCATGGCGACGATTGCTGCGGCGGCCCCGACGGTCGTTGAAACAGAACCGTTGTCGCCGTGGGAGCAGCAGACGAAGTTTCGGCTTCCGTCCGAGTTTGAAATCCAACTGGTGGCCGCAGAGCCCACGATTCAGAAGCCGATGAACATGGCGTTTGACCCGCGGGGCCGGCTCTGGGTCACCCACTCGGTTGAATATCCGTTCGCAGCCGAGGGCGATGGAACGCCGCGGGACGGGCTAACGGTGCTTGAAGACTTCGGTCCTGACGGGCTGGCCCGCAAGGCGACCCGATTCGCCGACGGCCTCAACATTCCGATCGGCGTCCTGCCGTTGGCCTGTACCGACCCAGCCGGCCGCGGACAGGAGGTGATCGTGTGGTCGATCCCGCACATCTGGAAGCTGACTGACGACGATGGCGACGATCGGGCCGATCGCCGTGAGGTGCTCTACGGTCCTTTTTCGTTTGATGATACGCATGGCAATCAAAACTCGTTTCGGCTTTCCGCCGACGGCTGGGTCTATGCCAACCACGGCTTTCGCAACCAATCCCGCGTAAAGCTCCGTGGCGTCGGGCCTGACATACTTGAACTGAAGTCCGGCAACGGCTACCGATTTCGCCCTGACGGATCGGCGATTGAGCAGGTGTCGTGGGGCCAGGTCAATCCCTTCGGAATGGACTTCGACGCCCTCGGGAATCGGTTCAATGCCGACTGCCACTCGCGGCCGCTGACGATGCTCCTGCGGGGCGGTCGCTACCTGAGCCCCTTCGGCGCTCGCAACACCGACTTTGACGATGGGCTCGGGACTGCGCCGGAGACGACGGTCGACGGCCACGGCTCCACTGGCATCTGCGCGGTGGCGATCTGCGATACGGTGCGAATGCCGCCGGCCTATCAAGGCTCGGCGTTCATCGGCAACGTTGTCACCAATGTTGTCCACCGCGACCCAATCGAGTGGCATGGCTCGTCACCCTGGGTTGAAAAACCGGCTGAGT
>JAQBZA010000444.1 GCA_027622795.1 Planctomycetota bacterium
TTGAAGAGTTTGTGGATGACGAGCCGCCAGTACCGATCAAGTCGCTCACCAAGCGGCGTGCCAAGCCGCAGGTGCTCGATCTGGCGCCCGATCCGGCGGCCGACTACGAGCTCCCCGCGCTCGACCTGCTCCTTCCCACCGAATACCTGGAGATGGAGCAGCAGGAGCAGGAGGTTCGCGAGCGGGCCCGCGTGCTCGAGAAGACGTTTGCCGAGTTCGGCTTCAAGGTGAAGGTGGTCGAGATCGAGACCGGCCCGGTGATCTCGCAGTACGAGATCGAACTGGAGGCGGGCCTGCGGCTGGCCAAGATCACGAACCTCGGCGACGATCTCGCGATTGCGCTCCGCGTGCCGAGCGTCCGCATCGTCGCGCCCATCCCAGGCAAGAATTCGGTCGGCATCGAGGTGCCCAACACGACCCGGCAGATGGTCCGGCTCCGCGAGGTGATCGAGGAGACGCAGGCCAAGAGCCGCTCGATGAAGATCCCGATCTATCTCGGTAAGGACGTGGCGGGCAATCCGATGGTGGTCGATATGGCCTCCCTGCCCCACCTTCTCATCGCCGGCCGGACCGGGACCGGTAAGTCGGTCTGCTTGAATTCGATCATCACCTCGATGCTGATGACTCGGCGGCCCGACGAGGTGCGGATGCTGATGATCGACCCCAAGATGGTCGAGCTGACACCGTACAAGTCGCTGCCTCACCTCATGCACCCGGTGGTCACCGACATGAAGAAGGCCGAGGCGATTCTTGCCTGGGCGGTCGAGAAGATGGAGGAGCGCTACGCCCTGCTGGCCAAGGTGGGCGTGCGGCACCTTACGCAATACAACGCGCTCGGCCGCGAAGCGCTCCTCGAGCGGATCAAGCCCGAGACGGAGGAGGAGGCAGCCGCCATCCCCACCACGATGCCCTTCATCGTGATGATCGCCGACGAGATCGCCGACATGATGATGACCGCCGGCAAGGAGATTGAGCAGCACATCATCCGGCTGGCCCAGAAGAGTCGGGCCGTGGGCATCCACCTGATCCTGGCCACGCAGAAGCCAACGGTCGACGTGATCACCGGCCTCATCAAGAGCAACCTGCCGGCCCGGATCGCGTTCCAGGTGGCGAGCCGCACCGACAGCCGTGTGGTGCTCGACGAGATGGGGGCGGAACGCCTCCTCGGCAACGGCGACATGCTCTTCCTGTCGCCGGGCACGAGCCAGATTCTCCGCGGCCAGGGCACGTTTGTGAGCGACGATGAGATCAATCGTGTGATGGGCACGATCGGCACGTCGGAGCCGCAGTATGCAGCCGAGCTGGTCAACCTCCAGCCTGCGCCGTCGGGCGATGCGGCCAAGCCGGGTGGCGACGGCAAGGATCGCGACGAGCTCTACGCAGCGGCCGTGGAGGTGATCATCCGCGAGGGCCGCGGGAGCGTGTCGCTCTTGCAGCGGGCGCTTGGCGTCGGCTACGGCCGTGGAGCCCGGCTGATCGACTACATGGCTGAAGATGGCATCGTCGGCCAGTATGCCGGCAGCCAGGCCCGCGAGGTGCTGATCACGATGGAGGAGTGGGCCGCCCGCAATGGCACGCAGCCGGTGCCCGCCGATCCCGCTCCCCGCAAGCTGAAGATCCAGCCGCATGCGGAGCAGGCAGCGGCCGCCGTCGTCATGGATGAGGAAGAGGACGAAGAGGAAGAGATCGACGAGGATTTCGACGACGACGAATATGAAGACGAGGATGACGCCGAAGATGACGACTCGTATGATGACGAGCATTCGGAGTAGCGGAGGCCTCGTTCCCCGCCCAGAAACGGTGCTGGATTTCCGCAGTGCGTAGGCGAAGGTACCCTAGCATCATGCGGACCATCGAAATCTACGACACCACACTTCGCGACGGCAGCCAGGGGGAAGGCGTCAACTTCTCGCTCGAGGACAAGCTGGCCATCACCCGGCGGCTCGACGAGGCGGGCATCGACTTTATCGAGGGGGGCTACCCGCTCTCCAATCCCAAAGATGCCCAGTATTTTGCCCGGGTCGCCGACCTCAAGCTGCGGCATTCGAAGGTGTGTGCCTTTGGGATGACCCGCCGCCGGGGTATGACGGCAGCCGAGGATCCGGGCATGCAGGCCCTCCTCGATGCCGGCACGAGCATTGTCACGATCGTCGGCAAGACCTCGGCCTTCCACGTGGCCGAAGTGCTCGGTGTCTCCCGCGAGGAAAACCTCGCCATGATCGCCGACACGATCGCCCATCTCACGCAGGCCGGCCGCGAAGTCTTCTACGACGCTGAGCATTTCTTCGACGGCTGGAAGCTCGATGCCGATTACGCCCGGCAGACGATCGTCGCGGCTGCCCAGTCGGGGGCCACGAGGATCGTGCTCTGCGACACCAATGGCGGCACCCTGCCCGAGGAGGTCGCGCAGATGACGGCGGCCGCCCGGGCCGCGCTCGACGCGGCCGGCAATCCGGCCAAGCTCGGCATCCATTGCCACAACGACTGCGACCTCGCGGTGGCCAACTCGCTGGCCGCCGTGGCCGCCGGGGCGGCGCAGGTGCAGGGCACGATCAACGGCCTCGGCGAACGGTGTGGCAATGCCGACCTGATCTCGGTCGTCGCGAATCTCTCGCTCAAGCTCTCGGGGTTTACGGTCCTCGGCGGCACGGGCACGGCCCATCTCACCGAGCTCTCCCGCTTCGTCTACGAGACGGCCAACATGAGCTACCGGCCCGGCCAGCCGTTTGTGGGCGCGAGTGCCTTCGCCCACAAGGGCGGCATGCACGTGCATGCGGTGAGCAAGGCGGCCGAGTCCTACGAGCACATCGCGCCGGAGGCGGTCGGCAACTCGCGGCGGATTCTCGTGAGCGAGCTGTCGGGGCGGTCGAATATCGCCGCGATGGTGACGCGGCCCGACGTGAAAAATGACCGGGCCCTCCTCGACCGGGTGCTTGGCGAGGTCTGCCGGCTCGAAAACGAGGGCTGGCAATTCGAGGCAGCCGGGGCCTCGTTCGACCTGCTCGTCGATCGGCTC
>JAQBZA010000012.1 GCA_027622795.1 Planctomycetota bacterium
GGCGACCCGCTGGCGGTGGGATAGCTGCCAACCGAGCGGGTCGCCCGGGCCTGGGAGGAATATGTCAGGAACACTGCCGTCACCGACACGACTCCACCACCCCCCCCACGGGCCTGCAGGTCGCCGGCAACACGCTCACCTGGGATGCCGAGGCCGATCCGGAAAGCGGCTTGACCGGGTTCGCGATCGAGCGCGACGGCAAACGGATCGCCACGCTGCCGGAGCGGCAGCGAACTCCCTACGGCCGGCCCCTGTTTCAGGGCCTGCTCTACAGCGACACGCCCCCCAGTCGGTGGCCGAGATGCGGTTTCCACTCCCCGGTGACCACGCAGGCGGTCCCGCGGCCTATCGCGTTCTGGCCGTGAACACTGTCGGCCTCGAGACGGGCTCGGCCCGGCCGGGGCAGGGGGGCAGCGAGATGCGCGTCGTGTTCAATGCCGGTGCCGGCGACACCGAATCAAGCCTGACATTCGTCGTCGAGGACACCGGACCGAGCGGATTGGACGAGTCATAGCGAACGAGATCTCGATTGCTGCAACTCACGGCGGCGACGCTGTCGCACCTCCCGGCGGAAGGTGTGACAAGCAGGGCGAGGCAGGCGGCACAGACGCGGACGGTCAGAGGAACGGTGGACCTGACCATGAGTAGTGAATGGCTCCTGGAACCAGCGGCAGCTCGCTCGATGCTGCCCTCGCTTCGCCATCGTTTCCTTTGCTCGACCAGCGAACGCCATTCGATCAACGAGCGGCTTGCCCGCCGCCGGACGTGAACGCGGCGGCGGGAAGCACGAAGTGGTAGAGGCTGGTCATGATCTCCCGCGTATTCGGGTTGCGGATGTGCCTCCAGGCCATGTGCAGGTTGCCGTCGACCCAGAGTACCGCCGGATAGTCCACCCAGAGCCCGTCTTCGGTGGCGCGGTAGAGATCGGTCGGCTCCGACCAGGTGCGGCCCCCGTCGGCCGACCGGCGAAACACCTTGATCGCGTCCTTGCCATGGGCGAGCGAGGAGTAGGTGAGGCCAAGGTCGCCGCCCGGCAGCCGGGCGATTCCGCACTGAAAGAGCGATCGAGTCGGGTCGCTGAACAGCGTTTGCGGCTGTGACCAACTCCGGCCGCTGTCGCGGGAGCGGTTCTGCCGGATCTCCCCGCGGTCCCAGTCGCCCGGCTTCGCCTGGCCGCCGTACAGCAGCAGCAAGGAGTTGTCTCGCAGTTGGACCAGCGACGCCTCGCCGTTCCGCCGCGTCTCCGGGGTGGCGGGGACAATCTTGTGGCTGATCAGGGCCGCCCCCGCTGGTTCCCCGTTATCAGCCGCAGCCGCCGCAACGACGGCCAGTGCCACGCCACCGAGGGCCAAGAGCCGGATATGTTGCACGATTCGGGATAATCCGGGACGGGAGCCGATTTGCAGAGATTATTTGCTCCCGTCCCGGATTTCCCCAACCGGCCAAATGGCCGGTTGCCGGGACGTTCAGACCTGGGATAATGCGATGTAAGGGGACGCTGGATCTCTGCCATCGATGAGGGAGACAGACTCATGCTTCTGCAGTCGCGCATTGCGGGTGTTTTAGTCGCTGCGTTGCTGGCGTGTTCCGGTGCGCGGGCAGCGGTGATAAGCGGGGCGTCGGCGACCGCCTCCGGACCGTACGATCTTTCGGCTCTGGGGTCTGATGATTGGGCTTATTGGAGCACCACAGCCAACCCCACCTCCGGGTCACCGACCAACGAGATGTCTAGTTCCACGTTGATCGGTTCGCTCACCGCCATCGGCGGTGGGAATCTGCGGGGGTCCAGTACTCCGGTGGGCGACATCAGTTTTGCCTTCAACAACGGCACCGCGCCGGTCAGTGGTCCAGTCAGCGGCATCAGCGGCGTGTTCAACAGCATCACGAATACCTCCGGGACCGGTGTCGCGCTGGCCATCACCCTGCCCACCACGGACACCTATGAAGTGCGGATCTGGGGCGCCGGTTACAGTGTCGACGTGGGAACCTTCACCGCCTCGCTGCCGGGTGCCACCGACTTCGTGGACACCAGTTTGTCGGCGCCCCAATCGACGCCGAAGCAATCGATTCTCTATACGCTGACAGTGACGCCGGATACTGCGAATGATGTCCTCTCGTTGAGCCTGGTAAACACGACCGACGGTGCCGGGAACGCGGGCCATGTGCTCCTTGCCGGGGCGGCAATCCAAGCGGTGCCGGAGCCCGCAACGCTACCGTTGCTGCTGGTGCTGACCGCGACGGGCGTGACGCTGGTTCGGAAACGGCGTCATCCGGGACGGGAGCCGATTTCCACGAGCGGGCGGCCGACCGTCTCTTCTGTCGCGGCGGTCTCCGTCCGTGGAGCCGCCGATTGACGATCTGCGGACCGTGACTCATCCGCGACGGGAGCCGGGTTATTCGCTCCCGTCCCGGATTGCCCATACTCATGCGTTACCTCGCCAGCCGCATCGTTTCCCGGCTCGCCGTCTCCCTCGTCTGCCTGCAACTTGGGGATGCCCTGGCCGGCCCGCCCGTCCTGTCACCCGGGGCCCCCTGGGACGGCAAGCGGTTCGCGGGCGGGCCGGCGGTCACGGAGCTTCCCGCGACGCTCAATGGCCTGGCCGTGATCGCTCCGCCCCGCGGCAACGGGGCCATGCCCGCCCCGGAGTGGTCGTTTCGCACGAATCTTCCCGCGACGGTCTATCTCGGCGTCATGGATCGCGGCGGCTACGTGCCCCCGGCCGACTGGGAGCCGACCGACATGGAGATCCGCTCGGGCAATCTGCTCGACCGCGTCTACCGCCAGCAGGTGCCGGCCGGCAAGGTGACCGTGCCCGGCCATGCCGGGATGTTGGGGGCGTTCTTCGGCGTCCCGCACCTCGTGCTCGTCGCGGCCGCCGACGGTCGGCAGGCCGAGTTGAAGATCGAGGACGTGGCCATTCCGGAGGCGACGCCGCTGCCCGACCCCGGTCCGAAGGGGATCGACTTCCGCTACGCGATCTTCCCCTCGCATGACCTGCTGCGATTCTTTTTGCCCAAGCCGCCGGAGGGCGTGTCCCGCTGGACGGTCGCCCTGCGCCGCGAGGGAGACCCCCGGCCGCTCGCCGAACGGTCGGGCACCTTTCCGATGTCGGCCGCCGGCGAGAACCTGGAGACGCCGGACTTGCCGGCAGCCCTGTACTTCGTGGAATGCACGCTCGAGGGCGAGGGAACCCCGATCAGGCTCAATCGCTGGTTCTACCGGCAGACCTTTCCCTGGGAGCAGGAGCAGCTCGGGCTCGACGACGTCGTGATCCCTCCCTTCGAGCCGCTCGCCGTCGACGAATCCGCAGCCCGGGTCTCGTGCGTGCTCCGCACCCACGAGCATGGCCCGGCCGGATTCTGGAGGCAGGTCACGAGCCAGGGCCGCCCACTCCTCGCCGGGCCGATCCGCCTCGAGGCGACGGCCGGCGGCCAGACGGTCGCGGCCACCGGTCCGGCGGCGACGATCACGGCCGTCTCGCCGACCAGCGTGAAGGGCACCGCGGCCTGGAAGGCCGGCGGCCTCGAGGGCACGACCGCCTTTGCCTACGACTATGACGGCTACACGGAGTTCACCCTCACGCTCGCCCCCACCGCCGCCGAGATCGATCGCGTGCAGCTCGTGATCCCGCTCGAGGCATCCGAGGCCTGGCTCCTCCATCCGGTGACGACGCTCCTGCGGCACCACTATGCCGGCCGCGTGCCCGCCGGCACCGGGAAGGTCTGGGACTCGGTCAACCTGCCCGGCGGCAAGATGCTCGGCACGTTCGTGCCCTACGTGTTCGTCGGCGGGCCCGAGCGGGGCATCTGCTTCGCGGCCGACAACGACCGCGACTGGGTCTCCGATCCGGCGGTGGCCGCCGCGGAGATCGACCGCGACGGCGAGACGGTGAACCTGAGGCTGAACCTTGTCGCCCGGCCGCACCGGCTCGCGCGGCCGCGGACGATCCGCTTTGCGCTGCAGGCCACGCCGGCCAAGCCGATGCCGACGGCGCCCGTCTCCTGGCGGCGGTGGTGGTTCACCCGCGGCCCCCGCGGGCACGAGCACGAGGTCCAGGGCACGATGCTGGGCGTGAACATCGGCTGGGGGGCGGCCCAGTTCGTCACCGACATGTTCCCCGCCAACCAAGACGTCTCGTTCTGGGAAGCGATGGCGGCCAATCGCGCCAGCGGCACGATGGACCAGGATTTCCTCGAACAATGGAAGCGGCGGTATCCGGCGCTCTCCCAGGCGTTCGGGACCTACAAGTGGGGCCTGGAGACGGTGAGCTTCCTGCCCCCGAACCTCGCCGGCACCACGCCCTCCAGATACGTGTTTCCCTACCTTAATCCCCGAGGCGGCAGCTCGCTCGACCCCGCCTTCGCCACGACCTACCTCGACGAGTGGTCCAGCGTGGACGTCGCGGCCCCGGGTTGGAAGCCGGGGCCCGACCGCACCGTGCGGGAGAAGTTCGCGCCGTGCTGGTACGGCTGCGAGCCCGTGGCCAGCAACGTCGACCATCAGCTCTGGTGGCAACGGAAGATGGTCGAAACCTTTTCGGACGGCCCGTACTGGGACAACTTCTTCGTCAAGGCCAGCTGGGTGCCGGGCGAGGCGGGCGGGCCGGCCTACGTGGACGACGAGGGGCGACTCAAGCCCGGCGTGAACCTCAGCGGCTTCCGCAACCTCGTGAAGCGAACCGCCGTGATGATGCACGCCCGGGGCAAGCGGCCGCTCTCCTGGATCCACATGACCAATGCCAACGTCGTGCCCGTGCTCTCCTTCGGCACGGTGAACCTCGACTGGGAATGGCGGGACCTCGGCAAGCAGGCGGGCGTCGACATCCAGGACCGGCTGGGCATCGACCGCGATCCGGCGCTGGTGCTCGTGCAGAGCACCGGCCTGCAGACGGGCAACGTGCCGGTGGCGATCGACCGCTTTCACGCCAAGGGCAAGGAAGCGATCGCCTGGCAGATGCGGACGGGACTGGCCGTCTGCCTGCCGCACGAGATTCGCCAGAAGGACGGCGGCCCCGCTGCGGCCTTCGCCCAGGCCACGCTCGACGACTTCGGCTACGGGCTGCCCGGCTGCAAGGTGTTTCGCTATTGGGAGGAGGGACATCCGCTGGAGGCGACTGGTGCGCGGATCCGCGGCCTGGTGCTCGCTCGCGAGGGCAAGGCGCTGCTGGCGATCGGCAACTACGGCCAGGAACCGCCGCCGGGCGGGCAGCCTGCGTCCGCCGTGGAAAAACCTGCCGAGGCGGCGCCGACCTCCGTCGAGGACTATGACGCGGGTGTCGCGAACCGCGGCAGCGCCGCGATCGAACCGCCGAAGGCCCAGCGGCTGGTCTACCAGGTGCAGTTGAAACTTGACCTCGCCGCCCTCGGCCTGCCGGAGACGGCGACGGCCACCGATCTCGAACGGGCGGCCCGGGCCCGGGCACCGCAGCAGAAAAAACCCCGCGGGACCGCGGCACTGGCGGCCGACTTGGAAGCCGAGCTCGACGGCCAGGATCCGGCCGGCCGGCTCACCCGCATCGCCCCCGGCGTCTTCGCGCTCTCGATCCAGAAGCACGACTTCGCGCTGATTCTGGTCGAGTGAGCCGCCGCATGAAGGATTTGCGGGTCAGGCTCCCCTCCCAGGAGACGCATCGTCACGGTCGCCGACGGGCCGCACCGGGAGGTGAAGTCCGCGGTTTCACGACGGTCGGCCTGCCGAGCCGTTCATCGGCCCCTGAATCGGCCCCTGAAATGGTGATGGCTGGGCCCATGACCGCTTGTAAAAACCCGCGCTGCGTGGCCCATCGACTCCCTCCCGCCCCAGCGGCACCGTCACAGGCCACCCGGGAAACTGCCGCGGCGTCCCGTCGGCGGCCCGGACCTGAAACCGCGGCCAGCACTCGAACGTGATCGTGTCGCGGGCGGCCTGGAGGAGCCGGAGCGCCTCGTCGCGGCCTCGCTGTGGCCAGCCGTTGCAATCGAGGCCGCCCAGCACGAGCCTCGTAAAGAACACGCCGATGCCCTGGGCGACGGGGGCGGGATCGACGGGGTCGGGCAGGTGCCAGGTCTGCTGCCGCTGCACCATGTTGACGTAGGCGGCAGGATAGAAACAGCCGCCGTCGGCGCCGTCTTTCCGCTCGGCCTTCCGGCCGCCGGCACCCCACAGGTTCGGATGACCCACGTCGTGGTCGTCGGGATCGGCCTGCCGCAGGCTGGCCACGATTTCCGCCCGCGGCCTCGGCGTGCTCGACGAGTTGCATGACATGACGGCGACCTCGAGCTCGGGCTTGTCGGCCGGGTCGCGCCGGGGCACAACGAGATCGAACGGGCAGCCCCCCTTGGCTCCCGGGCCCGCGGAAGCGGCCTTCGCGGCCTGTCGCCGTCTCCGGTGACCCAGTTATCGAGATCGGGAAACTCAACGCCAAACGGCTGCGGGACATGGGGGGCTTTTCGATCGAGCAGTTCAAGGAGCGGGTCGCCAGCCTGGTCGACAAGCTGGCCACGTCGCACCCCGAGGCGCCGATCATCTGCATCAGCCTGTTCCCGTTCGGCACGGGCGACCTGTGGGCCGGCAACAAAGCCACCACCCAGGAACGACGCGATGCCCTCGCCGCGATCGTCACGGATCCGGTCACAAGAACGTCCACTTCGTGAGCGGTCCCGACCTGCTCAGCTTCTCCGGCCTGAGTCCGGACATGCTCCACCCCACCGATCACGCCATGATCGAGATCGCCACCAAACTCGCACCCCGCCTGCGTGCCATCGTTGGGAAACAATGAAACCCGGAGAACCGATGACGCTTGTAGAGACCGTGAAGACGCCGCGTCTGAAGAGCATTGCCGGCTGGTGCGGCTGCATCGCCTGGGCGGCTCTGGCCGTCGCGGCGGAGCCGGCGTGCAACCGACCGATCGCGGCGGGATGGTGGAGAAGGAGAGCCCGGCCAATGGCACTTCCGCAAGCGTTTCCCCACTGATGCGCGGCTTTCGTCGTAGAGGGCTCCGGTGATGCCCGGGCCGATGTCGGCCTGATAGCCGATCACTTCATGATGGTCGGGAATCCGGCGGGAACGAAACTGACACTCCTGAGACCCTAAAGCCGCATCTCCAAGTCCGCAATCGACGGAACCGTCATGCCGAAAAGGCGACCGGCCTCACGATCACCGGTATGCCCCATCCTCTTCGTATGCGATCGGTGGTGGGGGGAGCGCTCAAATCATTTGCCCTGTTGATCCACGAGGGGACGGATCCGTGGGATCAGCTTGGCGGCGATCTCGATCATGCCCTGGTCGGTTGGATGCAGGAGGTCGGGGCTGAGCCCGGTGAAGCTGAGCAGGTCGAGACCGCTGACGAAATGGACGTTCTGATGGTCCGATGCCTCGACGATCGCCGCGAGAGCGTCGCGATACGCCTGGGTACGGGCCTTGTTACCGTTCCAAAGATCGCCCGTCCCGATCGGAAATAGGCTGATGCAGACGATCGTCGCCGTGGGATGGGTTGTGGCGAGCTTGTCGATGAAGCTTGCCGCGCGTTCCGTGAACTGCTCGACAGAGAAGCAGCCCGACATATTGACCGATAGTTCGAGCACGGCTAGGTCCCACTTCATGCCCGCCAGATAGTCGGCCATGGCCGGTTCGCAGTAGGCGGTACCGCTGGAGCCCATATTGATAAAGTCATGCCCGAGCCCGCGGGCAGTGAGCGCATTCCAGGCTAGGTCGGCTCGGCTGGCAAAGGCGCCTTGGCTGATCGAGGTGCCATAGCTCAGCATCACCGGCGAATCAAGCTCTTCGGGCTCCGGCGGCCGAACGTTCCCCTCGATACCGGTAAACTCGACGTCGAGTCCGGTGACCGCCACCCGGCACACCCGGTTGGCAAAGCGACCGGGCGGATATTGTTCCAGCAGACTGAACATCAGCCCGTGGCCGGTCGGGGTGATCGGCTTGGCCCGATCGCCCGTCGGCAGCCTGGCCTTGCCGGCCAGAATGTCGCCCCAAAACCAGACCACACTACCGCCCTTTTCGTTCCGCAGGTGGATCTTCACGTTGCCGACGGTTTCGCCATCCTCAAGCACGAAGCGAATTTCGCTGTGAACGGCCACCCGCATTTGCTTGGCCCCGTCTTTCTCCTTACCGTCCGGGGTTTTGGTGTCGAGTCCGTCGCGCACCACCCTCGGCGCACGATACAGCATCACCCCCGTGCCGTCGGCAGTTGGCTCGGCCCCTCCGCAATTCCAGAGTTGCACCTTACGTGTGAATTCGGGGAGCGCGTCGGCGGCCCATGCGGCCGTCGAGAAAGGCAGGGCGACGGCACAGATCAAAGCGATATTTTTTGTCATCATTAGCTTTCTCACGAAACGCGGTGCCTGCCCGCTTGCTTCATCAGTTCTTGCAACCCGGCATAATGCTTCTCGCCGACGCCGCGGGGCGTGGTCTGTTCCCGCACGCAGATCGCCGCCGCTTTGCCTACGATTTCACCCATCATGCCGCAGGTCTTCATCACGCGGACCGGGCCCAACCCGGTCTTTGTCACGCTGATGTTCCGGCCCGCCATGAAGAGGTTGGTGATGTTACGGCTGTACAGCGTGCGATAGGGTGCCCAGTAGGGCCCGTTGTAGTGGTATTCGGGGCTCAGGGATGCCTTGGAGATGAACTGCTCGCTTTCCAGATCCTTGCTGAATTCCGGATGCGCGGAATGGAGGTCGATCGGCCACGTGCAGGGATAAGCGGGGTCCTCGAACGCAGTACCCTTCAGAAAGTCGTCGCCATCGAGGACCACGTCGCCGAGGAGGCGGCGTGATTCTCGCTTGCCGGCGATGAAGGCGGCCCAGCCGAGACGGTGGTTTGGGTAGAGACCATCGACGTTTTTGAGCGCATCCCAGGCGCCGTACATCGCCCGGAAGTTGAGATCGCGGATGAGTTCGATGTCTTCGATCGGATTCTTATCGAAGCCGCTCTCCCAAAACCAGTCGCCGAGATTTGCGAGAGGCTCGTGCCGCCGGGCTGGGTGGGCCTGGGCCGTATGCCCTGCACGGCCCGGAAACGGCTTGTTGGAGAGGTCGATCGCCCAGGGGCACCGCGGGAACGGCTGTGCGGTCTTGCCGACCTGAAAGGCCGTGGTCAGCGCGTCTTTGTCCTTACATTCGCACTGGAGCACCTCCTGTTCCTGGGACGCGTCGAGCGTGCTCCACAGGTTGCTGCTGCCCATGTTGTTGCCCACGGCGAACTCGTAATCGGCGCCAGCCTGGTGGCCGATGATCGCGTCTCCCGTGCAGTCGGCGAACAGCCGGCCCCGGAGCCGCACGCGGCGGCCGGTGACGATCGACTGTGCCACCACGGCGATGATCGCGTTGTTGGCCGTCTCGGTGGCGATCGCACGATGACCGAGAAACGGAGTGATGCGGGGTTCCTTCTCAACGACGGTGAGCTTTCGGGCGTCATCGAAGTTCGCCGCCGCAGAGCCATTCATGGAGCCGCGCTCGGGAATATCGGGGAGGAGTTCTTCGACGATTTCCCCGAGATGGGGGAACGGATCTTGACGCGTCCGGCCCACGGGCCAGACCCGCACCTCGGAGCTGCCGTTGCCGCCGAGCACTGGCCGGTCCTGCACGAGGGCCACGGTGAGACCTTGGCGGGCGGCGGAGATCGCGGCACATGTGCCGGCCAGGCCGCCGCCGACCACCACCAAATCGAACTCGCCGCCGTCATCAGGCTGGTCTGGCAACCCGAGCAGCCGCCGGCGAAACATCGTCAGGGCGGCAACGTCGTTGGTCGGCTTGAATTCCGTATCTTTGCAGAAAAGAATCGCCTCACAGCGGCCTTCGAAGCCAGTCAGATCGTGAAGCGTGAGGTTTGCCCTCTCGCCCACCACAACGGTGCCGCCGTCTTGCCAGTGCCACGCTGCACCCTCGGTGCCAAAGGTGATGGCGAGCGGCTTCCCATCGATGAGAAGCTGGAATTTCCCAGGCGCGCCCGGCGCGTTCCACGGAGCCACCCAATCTCGTGTCCGGACCCACACCCGATAAGTGCCTGCGGAGGGAAAGGCGACATCCGTGACGGCGTCGGCCACGGGAATCCCCAAACCGTGCGCCAAGAGGTAGGGAGACCCCATCTGATCCATGGACTGTTGGTCTAACTCCCACCCACCGCGATGAGTGAAGCCCTCGGCTTCCACGAATAGGAACTCGCTGGAAGAGGTGGTCCCGTTGTCGAAGCTGGCGAGCCCGCTTCTCATCGCTAACAGACTCAACGCCGTAGCGGAGGCTGTTCCGATGAACTGCCGGCGGGAAACGTCACGGAAATCGACAGGCGGATCAGGCGTGCTCATGAATCAAGCTCCCAAATGATCGACTTGCGACGAAGGTAGAACCCGAACGATAGCCCGGCCAATGGCACTTCCACCAGCGTTTCCCGACTGATGCGCGGCTCGTGAGCGGGTTGCTCCCGCCTCCCGAGGCTGTCTACAAGGGGCGGATTGGTCGGAACGATCCCATGATCGACGCCAGCGGTGAGCTTCCCGATGGCACAGCGATCAACAGGGTGGAAGGCCTTCAGGCAGCCCTCCTCGCCAGCCCTGGGGATCGCCACCTCCATCTCCCACTCGTTGGCGGCCGCGATCCGGCTTTTCGACGCCCAGCCGGAGTCATACCTGTAAACCCTTGATTTCGCATGGCTATACGGAAAATGCCGACCCACTCGTCGCTCCCCGATCGGTGTCTCGAGCCAGCCGTCGAGGTGCGCACCGGTAACGGTGCCGATGTATTGAATCGTGCCGTTTTTCAGGTCGCTCTGCGGATCGCTCGCTCCCATCGAGATGCAGATTTCATAGGCATCATCGCGAATAACATCATCCTGGTCGTTGCCGAGCCCCTTGAGCACCTGAAGTGGCCGCTCACCTGCGCGCGGCGGGCTCCGCATGGCGACGTCGAGGTTGTCTTCATCCCACATCACCCAGAAGCGACTTTGGCGACCGCTGATCTTCCGGGCGTTGACATCAAAGGTCGTTGTCTGGAGCGCTTGCTGGCTGAAACCACCCTGCCACTCGGCGTCATCCACGACGCCGTCGATGGTCGGTTTGCCGTGGGCGTAGGGAATGGCTGCGACCGGTTGCTGGTACGGCTTTTCGGTTGCCGATGCCGAAGCAACCATCACAAAAGTGCCGAGAGCGGCGATGGTGGGCCGCAAAACCCGCGATGCACTCGTCATTCTCACGTTCCTCGATGTTTTGCTGCGGCTCACACGAGGCCGTCGATCGTGCCGCTGCCTGATCCGAAGGCGTCGGTCTCCATGCCAAACCGCTGCAGCATCGATACAAACAGTTTCCCGAGCGGCGTGTTGTTTTTCGGATCACCGGCCACGTGACGCCCGTGCTTCCAGCCGCCACCGGCAAGCAGGATGGGCAGGTTGTGGGTGCCGTGCCACGAGGCGTCGCCAAGGTTGCTTCCTACGAGAACCTGCGTGTTATCGAGCAGACTGCCGTCACCTTCCCGCGTGGTGGCGAGGTCGGTGAGAAAGCCCTTCAGCGCCTGGAGTTCGGCTTTTTCAATCAGCTTGAGTTGCTCGATCTTCTTGGGATCGTTGCCATGGTGGCTGATGCCATGGTGGCCCTCGGTCACACCATCGATCGGCGGACGGGAGTCTTGGCCGCGAATGGCCAGCGAAATGACCCGCGTCGAGTCGGTCTGCAAAGCGAGTTTGATGATGTTCAACATCAGTTTCGAGCGGCCGACCGTGTCGCTGCGATCACCGGAATCGGTCGGTGGCGTGGCATCGATCACAGGCTTCGGCCGCACCGCCCACTCTTCGTCGAGTTGGACCTGCTTTTCGAGTTCGCGGACAGCCTCGGTGTAGTCGGCCAACTGCTGACGGTCGCGAGTGGAGAGTTTTTGGCTCAGGTCGCCAAATCGTCCTTCCATCTTGTCGAGCACACTGCGGCCCCGCCGCAGGCGATGCACCTCCGCCTCGACCTGCTTTGGTGTGCCACTCACAAACATCTTCACGAAGGCCGCATTCGGTGAGTAGAGCGGGGGTACCGAGGCACCGGTGGAGGTGTAGGTCAGGCCGCCACCGCCTCCCCCGTCTCCGGTGGAGAGGCTCATCATGGGGAACCGGGTCGCCCCTGCCACGTGTTGGGCCGCAAGAAAATCGAGCGAAACGCTATTGCGAAAGCCCGGCGAAGTAGGCCGTTTGGCGCTCGTGAGAAAGCAGGCTTCGGAGGCGTGATCGCCGCCGATGTCCGGATGCGAGATACCGGAAAAGACAGTGAACTTGCTCCGCAGATCGTCGAGGATTTCGAGATACTCACTGGGCCGGTAGTTCTCGCCGGGATCGACCGGGAAAAAGGATGGCGCGTAGAAGCCGAAATTGTTACAGATGGCGACCAATCGCCGTGGAGGGCCACTTGCGGCGGCCGCGCCGGCGAGACTCTCCAGCCACGGCAATGCCAGCAGGCTCGAGCCGAGGCGAAGAAACTGTCGGCGAGACGATGCACCGGCGATGAGGCGTCGAGACATGGCGAAAATCCTCGTGGGTCAGGAGTTCATTTGTTGCGGAACAGGTCACTCTGAATGACGGCGTGGATGAGGGAGCGGACGCCGTGGGCATGTGGCTTGGCTTGCTTGGCGATCGCCTCGAGAGCAACGGTATCGACACCGTGAGGACGAGCGCCGGTGGCATACGTGACCAAATGGCTGCCCAGGCCATAGGCAAGCTGGTCAGGGTTGGCGGCAAGGCGTTCGCGGAGTTCCGCGATGCCGGCAAACTCCCGGCCGTCGGGCAATGAGCCGTTCGACTCCACCGGCAGATGATTCCGCCAAGTGGAGCGGTGCTTGTTCCACCCCTTCGGTCGATTCTGAACCGCAATCAAGCCGGCCATATCGAGCCGCGGCACCGACGTGAGCGAGGCATTTTCCACCGTCGATGCCGGGTTTGCCGGCGACGCCGGCTTGGGGTCGGCCACCAGCGTGATTTTCACGCTGTCTTCCGCGTAGTCGACTGTGGCGATGCTGTCGCTCTGTGAAGAGAACTTTCCGGTGATCGGTTTGCCACCCGGAAGCCGCTTGAAGACGGTGAAGGTGCGGCCGCCAATCTTCGCTCCCCGGGGAAATTCGACCTCGAGCCGGCCGCCGAGTTCGATCGACCCGTTTCCACCGCCACCGCCACGGACGCGGATGAGCGGTTCGTGTGTTTTTTCCGTGAGCACGATCCGCACGACGGCGGCTTCGCCGAGGCGAAACGACTGTTGAAACTCGACGCGGCCTTCACCGGATGCGGCCAGCACGGCAGGCTGGGCGTCCACGCCGATCCGCGTATCTCCGAGCACGCGGAAGGTGCCACCCTGGAGCGTGAGTTCTCCGCCCCCGACAAGCAGATTGCCTCCGATCTCAACCAGTCCGTCACAATGCAGCCAGCGGCCGCCGGGGCCCACCACGGCCTGGCGGTATTGCGGGCGAAATCCGCGCGAAAACTGGAAATCGGCGGCGGACTCAAACTGCGTCACCGAACCCGGCGTGAGATTGCCGATCACGATTCCATCCAAGGCGGCCGCCGCGTTTCGCGGCCTGTCGTGAAGGGCGGCCTCGGCGTACAGAGGCTTGTCGTAGACGATCGTCCCGCTCTCCGCGCCCACGATGGCCACCTGGTCAAGCGGGCCGGGCACGTTGCCACCGGTCCAGTCGGTGCTGACCGCACCGACTGACGCCCCCCACGATCCGTTGGCGGGCCCCTTCCAGGTCACCGTCTCGGCGGTGGTGGTTCGGTAAAACTCGCGAAACATGCCTGCCGGATCAAAACTTTCCAGTGCGTAGCCGTATCCATCAAACTTCGCATGACAGGCCGCACATGAGCCGTTGCCGGCATGGAGGGAAAGTTTCTCCTTCAGCGTGGTGGCGGCGCTGATGTCGATCGAGAGTGGTTCGATGTTGGGGGGCGGTGGGGGGATATGCACGCCCAACAGCCGCTCCGCCACGAAGACACCCCGCTTGACGGGCGAGGTGTTGGTGCCGTTGGCCGTGACCTTCATCACGGCCGGCTGCGTCCAGAGGCCGCCAAACGGTGAACTGGCGGGCAGCTTTCCTTCGCGTAGTTCGCTCCCCTCGAGTGCAGGCAGGCCATAATGACGAGCGAGTACACTGTTGGCGAGCACGCGCTGCGAGTCGACGAGTTCCGTTACGCTCGCGTCTTCATCCACGAGGCGCTTCAGAAAGGCCTCCGTCTCCGCCACGCTCGACCACTTCAGGAGGTCGTTTTCGGGGGCGTGGTATTCAGGAAACAGCCGCCGGTCGGGGGTCGTGTCGTCGATCGCGTCGAGCCGCAGCCACTGGGCGGCGAAGTTCTTATAGAACCGCTTCGCCTTCGGGTCGGCAAGCATGCGGTCGGTCTGCTCGCGAAGCACGAGCGGATCGCTGAGTCTCCTCTTCCGGGCGACTTCGAGGAGCTGCTCGTCGGGCGTCGAGTTCCACAAAAAATACGAGAGCCGTGAGGCGATGGCGAAATCGGTGAGTGGCCCCGGCTCTTCGATGATGCAAAAGAAGTCGGGAGCCGAGAGCAGGCCCCGCACCATGTCCAGGACGATATCTCTCGCCCTGCGGCCGGCATCGATGTCAGCCTTCACGAGCGCCATGACGGCGTTGATTTCTTGCGTCGAAGGATCGCGGCGATAGAGCCGCGGCATCATCCGGTGGACGGTCTTCTTCATGATCGCGAGAAACTCCTCGGGTTTCACCGACCGCAGGTGTGCGACCGGCTTTGGCTGCCCGATCTCGGCACAGAGCGCCGGCGGGAAATCAGCCGTCAGCCACTGGTCGCCGACCGAGGGACTGTTGAGCGGCTCGGCTTCGATCCATTGCAGTGCGAGCCCCGGCTTGTCTTTGCCGAACTGGCTGGCGAGGTGGTTTTTGGGCACGGGTTCCCCAAGGCCGAGCGGCACCAGTCGAATTCCGTCCGCGACCGGCGCCAGCTCGTTGAGCGTTCGGTCGGAGAGATACACGTCGGTTTCGAGAACGGATGGCTTTCCCGGCGGGGCATCGAGGACACCACGAAGCTCGACCAGCTGCGGGTAGGCACTGATGTGGCCGGCGTAAATACCAAAGGGGAGGGGTCGATCGGTCTGGTAGCCGTAGGCCGAGATTCGGAGGCGATACATTCCGGGCCGGCCGGCACGAAATCGGAAGCCTCCCATCCCCGAGAGCGTGGAATTGAAGAAGACGTGGGTGCCATCCTTCAGGTCGAGCGAGTGCCCGGCAGATTGTTCGCTCGGGAGTGACTCGTAGCGTTTGACATCGCCAGAGCCCTTGCGGGGGGGCCGCAGCAGGTGATCCACGATCTTGTCGGTCATCCGCATGATCCCGTCGATGCTCGCGGCCGACAGCGGAAGGGCCTTGGCTACCTTCTGGTAGCCATCCACCCGGCCATCCTCAGGAAGGTCGACCGACACTGGCGGGCGAAACCCGAAGAGGTCGAACACGGTATCAGCATATTCGGTGCGGGAAAGCCGCCGCACCTGGGCCCGGCCCACGGAAAGCTGGTGCTGCTTCTGAAGCGTGGCGAGATCGCCGCGGATCCATTTGGAAACGAGGGCCCGCTCACTGGCGGAGGGCTGCTCCTCGTCTTCAGGGGGCATCCGTCCAGACTCGATTTCACGGAGCGCACGGAACCACGTATCGCCCTCGGTGGACACGAGTCGGTCATCCGCCCACGTGCCATCGAGTTTCACGCCAGCCTCGGGCTCGTCGCCACCATGGCAGCCAGCACATCGTGTCTCGACTACTTTGACGACGTCGCCAGGCACACCGGCGGCCGCAGGTGGCACGACAGCGAAATACGCCAGACCAAATACCGATGCCAAAGGGAATCGGATCTTCAAGCCGCCCATCCTGATCCTCCTGAACGATGCTCGCCTCACCGACGCAGCCTCGAGCGGCCACTATGCATTGAAGCCGAGGCGGGCAAGGGGAACCGCTCACTTGACGGAAGCGGCATGTCACTGGCCGAAGGATAGCCCGGCCAATGAAACCACCCCGTCTACGTGAAGAATAAAGTTGGAGGCGATCGACGGAAACGGTCCTTTTGGCCGGTGTCGGGTCGCGTTTGTCCGGGCTTCGATCGCTTGTTAGGTTGCCTGCAAGCAGCAGGCTTCAGGACACGCCTGCGGGCCGAGAGCGACGACGGCCAGCCACGATCTTGATCCGTGCCATGACCTACCCCAAGTAAGGGGGCCGCGGGATGCTGGGCGTTCTTTTGACGCTTTGGTGCGTGCTTCCGCCCGCCAGCGGCGCCGAGCCCCTACGCCCATCCCACGATCGCGATCCCGTACGCCGCCGCGAAGCCCGTGATCGACGGCACGGTCGATGACGCCGAGTGGCAGGATGTTCGCTCAGGCGGAAATTTTCTCGTGGAGTGGTTTTTTGAACGCCGCAAGCTTCATGGGGGCGGTGAGCCGTGCGGCAGGATCTCGTGTGGCACGGGTGCGGAAAGCCTTATGAAGCGCTACGAATCAGTCCAAAGCTTTCCCCACCGTGTGGCTGCAGGCTCATCGTGAAGCGAGTTGCCCGAGCGTTCCGTGGAGTTGGCTGTCCGTGGAAAAAGCCATCCGTGGCCTTTTTCCACTCGGGCAACACCCGAAAATACCGAGGGTTTTCGGGGTTGCTCGTCGCCGCTTCCTGCGGTGCCAACATTATCTCAAGCCTACTAATGCATTTCCACCGCGCAGGTTCCCAGCCCGCTGCGATAGTAGTTGAACTGTACGTTGGGATGGTCCGCTAGCAGTGACATCGGGACAGCTGAGTCAGCAAGCCGCTTTGAGATCATCAGGGCTGTCAGTCGCTGTCCCAGCGGGTTGTCGTGAACGCCAGCCTGCCAGATAGAGACCTTCTCTGCCTGCCAGGTCTGGACCGGCCCGACCGTGACTGCTTGCTGTGGCACCATTGTGATGTTGCCACCCCCACTGGTGCGGGCGTTCTGGGCAAGCGTGACTGGGTGGAGGTCGACCACCCGGGTGGAGAGCTTTCGGTATTCATCCGGTGGCGGCGGCTCGTCAGCGAAGGGCGGTTCACGCCGCAGCGGGTCGTTGAAGGCCCAGTGCTTGATGTCGCCCTGGCCGCCCTGCATGACGGCACAGCGGGCGGAGTTCCAACTGGCGGTGTAGGCAGCCACGTCGGCTCGGGGAAAGTGGAGATTCTCCTCGGGCATTCTGAGGTCGGGCCGGATGCGGTCGAAGCAGAGTTCGCGGTCGGCCCGTTCAAATGAAAGGGGGTGCGTAACCGGGACCTCGCGGCCGTCCGCAAACCATTCGTCCATGCCCCAGAAGTGGGCGTGTCGTAGGTCTATTTCCAGTTCATTGACGAGCCTGGCCACCAGCGGCAGTTGCTCCGTCGGGCCAATCGGCCCGCAGATGCCGACGGGATCGTCGGCCGTGGCCTGCCGCCAGGCGTTGATGTATTCCAGCGCCTCGGCCAGGTAGAAGTCTTCAAGGCTGTCGTAGAAGACCACCTGAAAGCCCGGTCGGGAGAGCTGAAGCAGATCCTCTGGAGTGAGGGCGGCAGCCTCACGGATGAGTTCTGAGTCGAGCGTGGTGTAGTCCCACCAGTCGGGGGCGATACGGCTGAGCGGTCGCGACATAAGTGGCCTTTCAAACAAGAGCGTAAGTTGAGGTGTCCGCGGCAACGAGTAGCAAGAGAGTCAGAGCGAGTCCGCAGGCTGGTGCTGGAGAAGGGCGGCTGGCAGTGCTTCGACGAGCGGATTGCCAGCAGTTGTTGAAAACCCAAGGTGCGAATGCCGCTGCCAGCCCTCGGCGTATTGGAAGCGGCCCGACAGTCGGCCCACCTCGCGGGCCATCGCATCTGCGGCATCAAGATAGCTGTCCATTCCCTGGGTGGCATCCAGCCAGGCCTTCTGGCTGGCGTGGGCGGCAAGGGCCTGCCGCTTGATCGACTGTACGGAAGTAATGTCGACGTACAGGTCGGCCGACACTGGCTGCCGCAGACCATCGCAGAGGCCATGGGGCAGCGCGTGGTACACGGTGATGTCGCCAACGTATGGCGGCAACGGAGGATCGGTGGAGAAGTTTGGCATGCCCCGAGCGAAGGCGGCGGTCACTGCCAAGCGGGCAGTGTTCATGTGGTCTTCCATGTAATCGGCGGGGGCGTGGGTGAGCACGATGCGGGGCCGGACCTGCCTGATAACCGCAGCAAGTTTCCGGAGATGCGGCTCGTCATAGAAGATCAGCAGATCATTGGTGAAGCTCTCGTGGAACGTCGCCCCGAGGACGTCTGCTGCGGCATGGCCTTCGGCCGCCCTGATCTGCCGCGTCTCCGCCGGCCCTGTTGTCATGCTGCCGCAGTCACCGCCCGACAGGTTGAGATAGTGAGTCTCCCAGCCAGCCTGGCCTAGCAGCAGGAGTGTGCCGGCTGCCATGAACTCAATGTCATCAGGGTGGGCAAAAGCAGCCAGTACGCGGTCGGGATTGGCCATGGCAGGGTGAATGTTGGGGGAGGAGAACTGGCAGCCTTCAAGTGATACGTTACCATTTTCATTGGCAAGCTTGGCTGCCTAGTCCTTCTTAAACAACGGCCTCCAAGGAGTACACCCGTGACCTCTCGCCTTCGACCCACTCGTCAGACAAACCAGCCATCGAAGCTGGCACAGGCTTCCTCACGCCGTGAGTTTCTGACCACCGCCGCTCAGGTGGCCGGGGCGGTGGCGGTGCCGACGGTCGTCTCTGCTCGGGCGCTGGGGCTTGAGCCCGGCACCCCGGCAGCCAGTGAACGGTTGACCCTCGGAGTGATTGGCTTTGGCCCGCGGTGCAAGTATGTCCTGACCGAGATGCTCAAGTTTCCCGACGTTCAGGCAGTGGCAGTCGCTGACATCCAGAAGCGTTGTCGCCGGGAAGGCAAGCAGTTCATCGACCAGACCTACGGCAACACCGATTGCACCACCACTGGCGATCTGCGGGAACTGCTCGCCCAGGATGACATTGACTGCGTCATTGTTGCGACGGGCGATCGCTGGCACGGGAAGGCGGCGATGATGGCCGCCGAAGCTGGCAAAGATGTCTACTGCGAAAAACCCTGCGGCCTGACCATCGACATCTGCGGCCAGATTGAGGAGACAATGAACCGAACCGGCCGTATCTTCCAGGCTGGCACCCAGCGGCGGAGCGTGCCCAATTTTCAGCAGGCGGTCGAGCTTGTCCACGCCGGAAAGCTCGGCCAGCTTCAGGAGCTGCACGCCTCTGTCTACACGCCCCTGCTCAATAACGACTGGCTGCCGGCCGAGCCGACACCCGACCCGGAAGAGATCGACTGGAACCTCTGGCTCGGACCCTGTCCCTGGCGGCCTTACAACAGCGAGTATGTCATCAAGCGCCGCTGGCGGGGCTATTTCGACTTTGAAT
>JAQBZA010000445.1 GCA_027622795.1 Planctomycetota bacterium
GCGGTCCGCTCGAAGATGGCGAATCCGACCGGCGCCGCCGGCGAGCAGGGTGTGTCGCCCATCGATCTTGAGCACATCGAAGGCCTCGAGGCACGGTGGGTCAAAGGCATCGCCCTGCTGGATCAGCCGTTTGAGGCCGTGCGGGTTACGAAGCCCGACCCGCTGAGCCCGTGGGGGCCGTGGCAATTCCGCACAGACCCCGACGATCGTGGTGTGCAGGAAAACTGGTTTGCAAGGGATGTCGCTGCGGAGTCGTGGCGGGAGATTCCCGTGCCCGCGCCGTGGTCGGACACCTGGAACTCAGGGTATGTCGGCTCCGGCTGGTACCGCACCACCTTCCGCTTTCCCCGCGAATGGGCCGGCGAGCCCTTGCGGCTCTCCTTCGGCGGCGTGGCCGACAAGGCCTGGGTGTTTGTCAACGGTGTGGCGGTGGGCGAGTACGGCACGGAATCCGAGGCGAAGGATGTCGAACAACTCCGCGACCGCCCGTTTGAGATCATGGTGCCTGCCACCGTGATCCGGCCCGGTGAAGTCAATACGCTCGTGGTGCGCGTCCACTCATCGTGTCCCGATGGCGGGATCCGTGAGCGGGTGGACGGCGCGGCGCCCCATCCCGAGGATCGCCGTCGCCTCCCGCCGTGGGACGCCCCTTGATTCGGCCAGGGAGGCCACCGGCCGGCTGCCGGATATAGGCCGACGGTGTGACTCCCGCGTGACGGCGAAAATGGAGCGTAAAGTTGCTCTGATCGCAGAAGCCGAGGTCGGCTGACACATCCGCGATCGACCGCCCCGCTTCCCGCAACGCCGCACAGGCGATGCGGATCCGGCACTTCATCCAGTAGGTGCGGGGGCCGAACCCGAACAGGTCGTGAAACGACCGCTGCAGGTGGCGGGGCGACATCCCGCAGGCCTTCGCCAGCCGGGCGAGCGGCGGAAACCGCTGCAGCTCTTGGCGAAGAATCGACAGCGCCGGGCCGAGCCGCGTGCCCGTCACGCCCGGGGCGGTTCCCGTGTGGCAGCGGCGGAGCGTGCCCATTACCCCGATCACGCGGCCGGCGCGATCGAAGAGGCGAAACTCGGCCATGCCGAGCACGTGCTCGAGGGACTCGCCGTGGCCGACTACGAGATGATCGAGCGGGCCGCGCAGGAACTCTCGCTCGCCAGCCTCGACTCCAACTGGCAGGTGCTCCAGACGGAGGACTACGTCCGCCAGAGCGCCGAGTTTCGCCGGGCCTGTGACAGCCTCAAGAAGGCAGCCCAGGAGAAGAATCTCGACGGGGCGGCGCTGGCCTGGGTGGACGTGACGCTCAAGTGCGTGCAGTGCCACAAGTACGTCCGCGACGCCGACTGAGGCGGCCCAGGCGGGGAGGACGGCTCAGGCGTCGGTCGATAACTGCGCGGATCGATCGGCTGTGGCCCGCAATGAGCCTCCGTAATCGTCGGTCTCGTTGATGGTGCAGCGTGAGAAAGTCCCTCACGCGGCCTCGGGCTGTGCGGTCGCCTCCATCCGGTAGGTTTCGACCACCGCGACGATCACCGCCAGCGAGTCGGCCGCGTTGGTGTCGCCGTCGTTGAACGCCCGGATGGCGGTGGCAATCTCAGCCAGCGTGAGCATGGTTGCCCGGACGGCCGGCTTCGTGTTCCGAGAATCTTCGTTCATGGTGACCTCCATGTTCCCCTGATCTGCGTTCCCCTGATCCGCCGCAGCACGGTTTTCGGCGACGGGCGGATCAGATCGAAGTCCTCCGGAAAAATCTTGCAGACTACGGTCCATTTACCGGGAGGCGTGCGTTTGTCATGAAATCAGCGCCGGGCGACGGATCCGGCTTTCGTGTGAGAGTTTGTGCGAGGGCTCCAAGAGGGCTTTGGCCTACGGTGGTCGACGGGACGGGCTTTCAATTTGCGGGGGGAACTGTTCACGCGGGGGGGGGGGGGGATCATCCAGTCACCTGATACTTCGCGGGAGTGAGAGGGGAGGTGATGTGTGCAGACGACGGCGACGCCGCACTTGCATTATTCGTGGCCGAGTTTCACCCGGGAGATGGCGGCCGAGTCGACGACTGGGCCGATCTTTATGAAGAACGTGGCCGTCAGTCTGCTCCACATGGAGTCTGGCAGCGTGCACGGGCGGTGGGTATGTCGGGGCAAGGAAGTTGCGACGCAGGGCGACGCAGGCTCTATCCGGCTCAATCCTGCCGATGGCGAAGAGCACGTCTTGATCGGCCGGTCTGGCGGCCGAGGCCTGCGATACTCCACGCTCATCGTCCCATTCAGCGACTTCCAGTCGCTTGCGGTTGCCGATGGTCTGACGATGCTGCCCGAGCCGCGAGTTTTTGAGTGGCCTCACGATTCGACGCTCCAAAGGTGCCTCTGGGTGCTGTCGAAATCGTGCCTCGATACGGATGCTGATCGGGACGAGGCTGCTCGGTCGTTGGTGCTTCGCGTCGCGGAACTGACGGGAGGAGGTCAGCCGGAGTGGGCCGCCGATGAGGGGTGCTTTTCGAGCCGCACGCTTGGTCACCTCGTGGCCTACATCGATAGCCACCTCCGAGTCGCCCCGACCGCCGCCGACGTTGCCATGCTTTGCGGGCTGTCACCCAGCCATTTTGCCCGAAAGTTTCGCCGGTCGGTCGGGCTGAGCCTCCACCGATTCGTGAACCGGCGGCGAATTTCTGCGGCACTGGAACTGCTCAAAGAGCAGGAGACACCTCTCTCGCACGCGTCTCTCGACCTCGGCTTCTCGTCGCAGAGCCACTTTACGCAGCTCTTCAGCAGTGCGACGGGCATGAGCCCGGCGAAGTACCGCCGTCAGTTCCGCCGAAGGATAGCCCGGTCAATGACACTTTCGCAACGTTCTCGGGGCTTACGGACTGCTCATAAGTAGCGAGAGCGGGCATTTCGGGCGGCTCGGGCCCGTTGCCGCAAGCTCCCCGCACCCCTCCGCAGTGGCGTTTTTCTCGCCTGGGCGCAGACCGTCTCCCAGTCTGGACCGTCTCCCAGTCTGGACCGTC
>JAQBZA010000446.1 GCA_027622795.1 Planctomycetota bacterium
AGGGCACTCATAAGTGTCTCTCAACCGACCGGATCATCGACCCAAGTCGGAACCTCTACTGAGCCCTCCCTGGCTCGTGGCTGATCAGGCCTCGTTGGCACCGACGAGGGCGCCGGTGGACGAGTCGGTGGAATCTTCCGGATGCCACAGGGGCATGCCGCGTTGAATCCGCTCAGCCAGGATGTCGATCTTCTGCTTGGAGCCGGCAGGTGCCTGCGTGGGCACGAATTCCGGCGTGGTTTGCGGTTCGAAGTTTTCGTCGTGACCGTACAGTTCGATGATCTCAAAAACGTTGCGAATCCGGGCCATCGGAGGGAGCGAAGTCCTTTCTAAGTTGAATGAAAACCGTGACCCGATAACGCTGCCGGCCGATCCGGCGCCGCTCGAGTCTGCATTCCGTACTGATGGCGTCTGCCGGGGGGGAGGGCCCGGGATGAAGCGGGCACCAAAAGACAGACGGTCGACGGACACCCCGCGGATGGGAGCGGCAGATGCCGCAACGGGTGGTGTTCGTGATGACCCTCGCATTATGGACGTCGGCTCACCGGAGTCAAACATTTTTGGCGAAGTTTTTTGTCCTGGAAAAACGGGGTTTTTCCAGCCCGATTGGTCGTCACGACCGGCGCCAAGTACCATGACGCTTTGATGCCCACCGGGTGGTCGATCGGCTGAAGCCGTTCGCCTGAGCGGGCGGCCCTTGGTCGGCGGCGGAGTCGTCTCCCCCGGCCGACGGATTCGATGCCGCAGTTCACCGGATCGCTCGTCACCTTTCCGGCCCGGGTGTCTCTGGCGGCCTACACCTTCACGATTCTGGCCGGCGGCATTCTGCTCACGCTTCCGGCCGCCCGGGCGCCCGGCGGCGATCCCATTTCCCTCCTTGACGGGCTCTTTACAGCCACGAGCGCCTGCTGCGTGACCGGGCTCACCGTCCGCTCCACGCTCCACGACTTTTCGCTGCTGGGCCAGGGAGTGATCCTGGTCCTCATGCAACTCGGAGGGCTGGGCATCATGACGATTACCACCCTGATGGCCTTCCAGGTGGCAGGCCAGGCGACGCTTCATCAGCGGGCCGTGATCGCCGAGACGGTCGGCGTGAAGGCCGGCCGCGATCTTCGCTGGGTGCCGCTGGCGGTGCTGGGAACGGTGCTGACGGTCGAAGCGATTGGGTTCGGTCTGCTGTGTGCGACTACGTGGGGCTCGGCCCCGGCCGGTGAGGTCGTCTGGCGGGCCCTCTTTCACTCGGTCTCAGCCTTCTGCAACGCCGGCTTCGCCCTCGGCGACGACAGCCTGATGGCCTACGGCACCAATGCCCCGATGCTGGCGGTGATCTGCGGCCTGATTATCGTGGGCGGCATCGGGTTTCCGGTGATCTTCGATGTGATCTCGCGGCTGCAGAAACATCAGGACTTCTGGCTTCGGCTCCACCTCCAATCAAAACTGATGCTGCTGGGCACCGCCATCCTGCTCGTCTTTGGGGGAGCGACTTTTCTCGCCCTGGAGTGGAACAAGGCACTCACCGGAGACACCCTCACCGGCAGGCTGCTCAAAGGAATCTTTCATGCCACGACCTGCCGTACCGCCGGGTTCAATACCGTCGACTATGCCGGTCTGACCAACGCCACGCTCTTCCTCACGATCATTCTGATGGCGATCGGGGCTGGTCCGTGCTCGACCGGCGGCGGCTTCAAGGTGAGCACGTTCATGACGCTCGCGGTCCGGGCATGGGCCAGTTTTCGTGGGCAACGGCAGGCCAACTTCGGCCGCCGTACGATTCCCGAGGTGGCGGTGAAGCGGGCCACGGCGACGGCCCTGCTCTTCGCCACGGTCGGCATCGCGGCCCTCGTGAGCCTGCTGGTGGTGGAGGCCGATACCGGTCTCTCCAGCCGGCCGCGGTGGTTTCTCGACGCCCTCTTCGAATGCATCTCGGCGCTCGGCACGGTGGGGCTTTCCACCGGCATCACGCCCAGCCTCTCCGAGCCGGGCAAACTTGTCATCATTGCCCTCATGCTGATCGGCCGACTGGGGCCGATCGGTGCCGCGGCGGCGCTGTCGCGAGAACAGACCACCTACCAGCTCGCCTACCCTGAGGAGGAGCCGCTCATCGGCTGACACGCCCAATGGCTGCAAAGAAAAAGTTCATCATGCTCGGCATGGGCTCGTTTGGCTCAGCCCTCGCCAAGCGGCTCGCCGAAAACGGCTGCCACGTTACCGGCGTCGACCAGCGGCGGGATCGCCTCGAACTTTTGAAAAACGACATCGCTGAGGCGGTGATCGGTGATGCCACCGACCGCGAGGTGCTGGAAAACCTCCCGATCCGCGATGCCACGACGGTCTTTATCTCGCTGGGTGAAACGATCGCGCGATCCCTGCTGGCCACGCTCCATGTGAAGGAACTCGGGGCCCGCAACGTGATCGTGAAGGGGGTCACGCAGGAGCACGGCAAGATTCTCAAGCATCTCGGCGCTGATCGCGTCGTTTTCCCCGAGGAAGAGGTGGCCCGGGAACTGGCCGACCGCGAGACCTGGCCCAACGTGCTCGACTACCTGCCGATCGATCCCGAATACAGCGTCGCTGAGATCACGGTGCCGGCGTCGCTTTCGGGCAAGACGCTGGCCGAGGCGAATCTCCGCAGTCGGATCGGCGTGCATGTCATGGGAATCAAGGATCCGATGTCGACGAAGCTGACGATGTTTCCCGACGGCCGCACGATGCTGCTTGATGAGCAGGCGCTGCTCGTGGTGGGGCGGGAGAATGAGCTGGCGGCGCTGCGGGAAATGGCGTGAGGCTCGGGGCTGCCCATGCCACATCGCCGGACGTTCGCTTCGGCCCTCCAGGCCTTCGCTCTCTCGGATGCAGACGGCGCTTCGCCATCCTGGCTGCGCTTGTCTGCATACGCCGGCTCTGTGGCATGGGCAGCCCCTCGCTGGAAAAGGAGGACAGTGTCATTCCGGGAGCGGGGCCGGGTTTCTTGGCCGCAGCGACGAAAGTCGCGGAGG
>JAQBZA010000447.1 GCA_027622795.1 Planctomycetota bacterium
GCCTTCGCGGCCGCCGATCTGCAGCCGCCGCAGCTGCCCCGGAAACATGCTCGTCGCTGCGAGAATCTGGCCCAGCGCCCCGTTCTTAAACCGCAGGATCGCCACGCAGGTGTCTTCGACTTCGAGCCGCGTCGCATCGTGGGCCCGCACGGCGGTCATGGCCATCACGCTCTCGACCGGATTCTCAGTGCGAGCCAGCTCCGGCATCGCCGCCGACGCCAACCACACCAGCGAATCGACCCCGTGGATCGACTGGTTCATCAGGGCCCCGCCGCCGTCGAGGGCGAGCGTGCCCTGCCAGCGGCCCGGGCCGTAGTAGGCATCCTCCCGCCACCACGGCACAGAGGTGGCCACCACGCCGAGGCTGCCGAAGCGTCCGCCGGAGGCTGCGTCGTGCACCGCCTGAATCACCGGATTGAACCGCTGCGGGAAGATCGCCCCGAGCGTCACGCCTTTGCCGCTCGCCGCCGCAATCATCTCATCAATGCGGGCGAGCGTGATCTCCAGCGGCTTCTCGCAGATCACATGCACGCCGGCATCGATCGCCGCAAGCACCGCCTCGCGATGGGCCCCGGAAGGCGTGGCGACGGAGACAAAATCGGGCTTCGTCGCAGCGAGGAGCGCCGCGGTGTCGGCATGCCACGGGCAGCCAAACTCAGCCTCGAAGGCCCGCCCCTTCGCTTCGGTGCGGCAGGTCGCCCCCACCCGCTCCACGCCTTCGATGTCGCGAATGGCCATCGCGTGCATCCTCGCGATCGCCCCAATGCCGATAATCGCCGCCTTCATGCCGTGAGCCCCCTGCGTCGTGCGAGTTGGCCCACTGTTCTAATGGCTCGCCGCGGCAGACTCTACGTCGGCCCCCGCCAGCACCCCCGGCCACGCCACGCCTCAGAATCGTCGCAGGCGGCAGCATCCGCACGACGCATCCTCCTCGCCTGACTCTCGGCACCGGCCTCCCAGCGGCTCGATACCGATCTGCAAGGCGGGGAAGTCCTCGCAGGAGTCGCGCGAAGCGGCGTAGAATGCGGGAGGAAGGTAAATCCACATCGATGCACGATGCCCACGAGTTTCTGAATCCGGCGGACATGCTTGAGCCGCTGGCCGCCAAACGCGTTCAGCTGGTGATGGCTGCTGCCGGGGGCGGTTCTCAGGCGATCTGCCACATGGCCGCCACGCCGGGAGCGAGCGACGTGCTCGTGGAGGGGCTCGTGCCCTACTCGCGCGGTGCGGTCGATCAGCTGCTCGGCGGAGCCCAGGAGCAGTATTGCTCGCCGAAAGCCGCCCGGCGGCTGGCGGTGGCCGCCTGGCAGCGGGCCGTCGACAGTGGCGTCGCTGCCGAGCGGGCTGTGGGAGCGGCGGTCACGGCCAGCCTCGCCACCAACCGGCCCAAGCGGGGCGGCCACCGCGTGCATGTGGCTGTGCAGACGCTGGCGTCTACCGGCACCTCCTCGCTTGCCCTCCAGAAAGGGGCGCGGAGCCGCGGCGACGAGGAGGCGATTGCCGCCGGGCTGCTGTGCGACGCGATTGCCACCAGCTGCAACCGCGACTTCGCCGGCGGCAGGCCCTTTGAGGCGATGCTGCCGGCAGCCTTGGGAGCCTCCGATGTGCCGCATCACGACCTCCCCCTGCGGCCGGGCGAGCATGCCGACAACGATGTGCTCGTTGCCCCCGAGCCATGGCGGGAACTGCTGGCCGGCCGCTCAACCACCGTGCTCGCCGTCGAACGCGACGAGCCCCGCCGCAACGCGATCGCCGACGAGACCACCGAACCCCGGCCGGGCATGCTGATCTTCCCGGGCTCGTTCGATCCGCTCCACGACGGCCACTGCCAGATGGCGAGCATTGCCGAGGAGATTGCCGAGCGGGCGGTGCAGTATGAGATCTCCGTCATCAACGTGGAAAAGCCGGCTCTCGACTACATGGAGATCGCCGGCCGGCTGGCTTCCTTCGACACCGATCGAGCGGTCTGGCTCTCGCGGGCGGCCACGTTTCTGGCCAAGACTGAGATTTTCCCCAAGGCCACGTTTGTGATGGGGGCCGACACCTTTGTGCGGCTCTTTGATCCGGCCTTCTACGGTGGCTCAGCCGAATCGGCCCGCCAGGCGGTTCGCAAGATTGGCGAACGGGTCGAGGGGCTGATCGTGTTTGGCCGCGAGCAAGAGGGAGCGTTTGTCGAGCCGGCCAGCCTGAAGATGCCCAAGGCCCTGCGAGAGAAGTGCTACTTCGTCTCCAGCCGCGAGTTTCGCATGGACATCTCAAGCACCGCGATTCGGCAGAGGCACGCCCACACGGAGGAGACCGGATGCGACGCGTCGACGTGAGCGTCGTTGCCGCGGCCGGCTCGCTGCTGCTGGCGGCGGCCCTGGCGGCATGCCCCCGGTGGGCAGCCGCGGAGCAGTCGCCGCGGAGGAGCAGCGGCGAGGCGATCGATGCCGCTGAGGAGCTCGAAGCAACGCTCGCGCCCTACGTCGGGCAGGTGCTCGATCTGGTGGAGCTGAGCACAGGGGCTCGCTTCGTGCGGCCGACCCTTCAGGGCATGAGCACGCGGCTCGGTGAGATCACCGCACTCAGGCTCGTGCCTGAGGGCCTCACCGGCGTGAAGAGCATCCGCATGGGGGGCATCTCCCGGATCATGGCCGGACGCGAGGTGCTCTATGAGGCACCCGAGCGGGGCAACGGACGGTCGACAACGTTTGCACGGCGGCAGCGCGAGCGCTACGAGGAAGAGCTGCGGGATGCGGCGGAGCGGATGCGGGCCCAGGGCGTGGAGCCCTGGCCGGAGCTGACGAGCGAGCAGCATGCCGCGGAAGTCGAATCGCTGAAGGCCTTCGTGCAGCAGGTGCGAGGCTCGTTTCCGGCCGTAGAACTCGTCGAGACGCATGAGTTTCTCGTGGCCACCGACATCATTCCGGAGCAGGTGGCCCCGTTTGTGGCCAGCCTCGACTCGATGCACGACTTCCTCTGCACGCTCTACGGCATTCCGCAGGGCGAGCC
>JAQBZA010000448.1 GCA_027622795.1 Planctomycetota bacterium
GCCGGCAAGAGCACGCTCGTGCGGGCGATCCTGGGGCTCGTGCGGCTGGCGGCCGGCAGTGTGCGGGTGTTTGGGCTCGACCCGGTTGCCGATCCGCGGCAGGTGCGGCAGCTGGTGGGCGTGGTGCCCGAAGACGAATCGACCGTGCCGGGCCTGGCGGCCGTGGAGATGGTGCGGTATGCCGCCCGCCTCTCCGGGCTGCCCGGCACCGAGGCCCTCCGCCGCGCCCATGAGGTGCTCGACTGGTGCGACGCGGGGCAGGAGCGGTATCGCCCCGTCGAGACGCTCTCGGTGGGCATGCGACAGAAAGTGGCCTTCGCGGCGGCGATCGTGCACGACCCGCAGCTGGTGATTCTCGATGAGCCGACCAACGGGCTCGATCCGATCGAGCGGCGGGCGATGCTCGGCCGGCTGCAGACACTGGCCCGCCGGCACGGCAAGGCGGTGTTTGTATCGACGCATGTGCTGCCCGACGTGGAGGCGATCTGCGATCATGTGATCGTGCTGGCCGGTGGTCGTGTGCGGCTGTCAGGGGCGATCGAGTCGCTCACCCGGCCGGCGGCCGCAGAGACACGGCTGGAGGGGACTGGGCCGCTGGAGCAGCTCGCGGCGCGGCTGCAGCAGGCCGGCATTGTGGCACGGGTGGCCGATTCACGAGGGATCGTGTTCCCCACGCCCCACGCGGCCGGCTTGGCCACGGTCTGGCAGGCGGCGGTGGCTGTCGGCGTATCGGTGTCGTCGCTGGCCGAGACTCACCGGCCGCTCGAAGAGGTATTCATGCAAGCCATTACGGAATCTCAGGAGACTGGTGATGCCGCTGCATGATGTTGGCTACCGGGGCTGGCCGGGCCGTCGCCGGGCTGCAGGGCACGCTGTGGGCGTGATCATGACGACCGGCATCCGCCTGGCCTGGGCGAGCCGATGGCTCCGACGGGCCCTCCTTTTTGCATGGAGCCCCGCACTGTTCTTTGGGACCAGCTTTTTTGCCTTCGAGCAGGCGGTCGACGAAGGGCGACTTTCATCGATGCGGGAAGGGGCTCGCATGGGCCGCAACCTCGATGGGGTGGGAATGCTCGGCACCGTGCTCGCGGAGACGCTCGGTCGTCAGAATGGTCTTGACGCACCCAAGACCGAAGCTGAGGAAATCGCGCAGACACGACGCCTCGTCTGGTCACGGCTGCTGCTGGCCTTCGTGCGCGCACCACAAGCGGTGCTTTTGGCGGTGGTGGTGGGACTCATCGCGCCTGCGCTCATTTCCCGTGACCTGCGGGCGAAGGCCTGGCTCGTCTATTTCACGCGGCCTGTGAGCCGACTGGAGTACATCCTCGGAAAGGGACTCGTGCTCGCGGTGATCATCGCCGGGATCACGATGCTTCCCGGTGTCGTCCTGTGGCTGGTGGGCGTTCTTGTGAGCCCGAGCGTGTGGGTCGCGGTGGCCACCTGGGATCTGCCGCTCAAGGTGATTGTTTCGAGCGTCGTGCTGATGGTGCCAACGGCCCTGCTTGCCCTTGCCTATTCATCCCTCACGGCTGAGAGCCGCATCGCCAGTTTCGCCTGGTTCGCGACGTGGGTCGCCTGCTGGATCGCACATTCGTCGTTAACTACGGCCGACATGATGGCTGCAGCGAATGATCCGACCGCGCAGATCGATCACGACACATCGCGAGGCCTCTGGGGTGATGTCGATGCCGTACTGGCCGGTGCTGACCAGCCCCCACCCCGAAAGGTTCGCTGGTTTGCCAAGGCTGCCGGGCTCGATCCGGCGATCGATCATTGGGCTTGGATCTCTCCCTATCATTCGCTGGGTGTGATGCAGGGGTGGGTTTTCGGCATCGAGCGACGCCCGCAGGCGATTCTGCCACCGCTGGTAGCGCTCGTCACGCTCTCGCTGATCTCGATCGTGATCCTCTGGCAGCGGGTTGACGCCCCGGCACGGGCATAGCGGCAAACCCCATGATCCATATCGCGCACCTCACCAAACTCTACGGATCGGTGATCGGCGTCAACGATGTGACAGTCGATCTCGGCGTTGGTGCGCATGGTCTGCTGGGCCCCAACGGTGCTGGGAAGACGACTTTTCTCGGGCTCATCACCGGCCAACTGCGGCCGACAATGGGGCAGGTTGAGGTATTTGGTGAGCCACCGTTTGCCAATCCACGGGTACTCAGAAGAATCGGCTACTGCCCGGCCGCCGATCTGGGCGAGCGACATGCCTCGTCGCAGGTCTGGGTGCGGTATCTCGTGCGACTCTCCGGATTCACTGGGAACGACGCCAATCGGCGGACGGAACGGGCTATCGAACAGGTGGGCTTGAACGCAGCATCGCGCCGGCCGATCGCCACGCTCTCCAAGGGCATGCGGCAGCGGGTCAAATTGGCGGCAGCGATCGCCCACGACCCCGATCTGCTCGTCTTGGATGAGCCCTTCATCGGCCTCGACCCGGTGGCCCGGCACGAATTGGTTCATCTCGTTCGCGGCTGGTCGCGGGATCGCAGCCTGATCGTGGCCAGCCACCTGCTCCATGAGGTGGAGGCCCTCGACGCCGGGCTGGCAGTGATTCTTGGCGGCCGGCTCGTAGCCAGCGGCACGGCAGCGGAGATCCGCGGCCTGATCGAATCCCTCCCGGCCGAGATCCGCGTGCGGTGTTCGCCGCCCCACAGGTTTGCCGAGGTGGCTTGGCGGAGCGTTGGCGTCGAGGCGGTGCGGGTGGAGGCGAATGACACCGTGGTAGTGGCCACACGACAGCCGGCTGCGTTGGCCGCCATCGTTCAGCAGGCGGCAAGCGACGGCATGCCGATCACGGAGGTGATGCCGGCCGACCGCTCTCTGGAAGGAATCTTCGGCCGTCTCGTACAGCTGCATCGCGGGGTGGGGCCATGACACTCCGCCTCCTCGCGCTCATGCAGATGCCCTCGCTGTCGGGGATCCTGGCCGTGGCCGGATTTCAGCTGCGGCGGCTCCTCACGCCGCCGCGGTTGGCAATGGCG
>JAQBZA010000449.1 GCA_027622795.1 Planctomycetota bacterium
CGCTGCATTTTTCGACCGGCCGGGCTACCCCGCCCCGCGCTGCACTTTTCGACCGGCGTTCACACGCGCTCCCGAAGCTGCTCGTGCATCGGCTGCTCCAGCCGGCGCTGAGCATTGGCGACGACCTGCAGGTGAACTGCATCGATGGCGAACCCGACCGACTGCTCGCCCAGCTCGCGCTGCATGAATTCGACGTGGTGATCAGCGATGTGCCGGCCAGCCCGCGGCTCGGCATGAAGTCGTTCAATCATCTGCTCGGTGAATGTGGCGTGACGTTTTTCGGCACGCGGGCAATGGCCCGCCGGTATCGGCGGGGGTTTCCCGGATCACTCACGAACGCACCGATCCTCTTGCCGGCAGGCAACACGTCGCTGCGGCGGACGCTCGACCAGTGGTTCGACGAGCAGGGGATCCGCCCCCGGGTGCGGGGTGAATTCAGCGACAGTGCGCTCTTGAAGACGTTTGGGGCCGTGGGGGAGGGGCTCTTCGTGGCCCCGTCGGTGGTGGAAAGCGATGTGCGGCGGATGTACGACGCGGTGATCGTGGGGCGGGAGGAGTCGGTGCGGGAGCGGTTTTATGCGATCACGGTCGACAAGCGGCTCAAGCACCCGGCCGTCGTCGCGCTGACTCGCGCCGCCCGCACGCGGCTGTTTCGCGGCGACGCCGCCGGCGACTCGGAGATCCCGCTCACCACTTGAGCCCGAAGCGGGCGCCGTCGGAGGGGCTGCCGAGGCCGCCCTTGAGCGGCGCGGTTCGCTTCCGCTTCACCGGGGCCGGCTCTTCGGCGACGGGCTCCGCCGAATCGGCCGACTCCTCGTCGCCGGCTGGCTCCGCCAGCTTGGCCTCGAGCGCCTTGATCGAGAGCGACATCCGCTGCTCATCGGGATCGACGGAGAGCACGCGACACTCCACCGCTTGCCCCTCCTTCACCACGTCGGCCACGCTCCGTACGCGACGCGACGCCAGTTCCGACACATGCACGAGCCCCTCGACGCCGGGCTCGAGCCGCACAAACGCGCCAAAATCGGCGATCCGGCTCACCGTGCCCTTGACCGTGGCCCCGGTGTGATATTTGTCGGCCGCCTTCGCCCACGGGCTCTCGATGAGGTCGCGAGCCGAGAGGGCGATCTTGCCGGTCTGGCGATCGACCTTCTTCACGACCACGCGAACCTTCTGCCCGGGCTGCATCACGTCGGCCGGGTTGGCGACGCGCTCCCACGACAGCTGGCTCACATGCACGAGCCCCTCGACCCCGTTGCCGATATCAACAAACGCGCCGAAATCGCGAACGCTCCGCACGATGCCGTCGAACTGGTCGCCAACGTCGAGTGTTTCCAGCATCTTGGTGCGGGCATCGGCCGCCTGCCGCTCGATCACGGCCCGCCGCGAGAGCACCAGCCGCCGCGCGGCCGGCACCAGCTCTGTGACCAGGCTCTCAAGCGTCTGCCCCACCATCTCTTCGAGATTTTCCACCCGCCACGGGCTCACCGCTCCGGCCGGCATGAAGCCGCGGAGGCCGCCCACCTCGCACTCGAGGCCACCCTTGTTGGTGCCGGTCACGCGGGCCTCGACGATCATGCCCACATCGAGCTGCGACCAGTCTTCGACTGCGATTGCCCGGTTGGCCGGCGCCACTTCGTAGAGGCCGTCTTCCTCGTTGCGGCCGCCGATGCCGACCTCGATCGTTTGCCCAACAACGGGAAGCTCCTCGCCATCGTTGAAGAGGCCGACCAACTTCATCGCGCCCTGCCGGCGGCCACCAAGATCGATGAAGGCCGTGTCGGGGCCGATGGCGATCACGGTGCCGGTGACCCGTTGGCCTGGCTCCAGCGGCTTCTCGGCCTGAGCGGGCGCTGTCTTTTCGAGCAGTTCATCGACGGCGATTCCCTCCACGGCCGCAGCAAAGTCGGCCTCGAGATCCTCATCGAGATCGGCCCGCAGGTTGGGCACCGCCACCCGCTTCTGTGGAGGCAGGACATCGGCAAACGGTGACTTTTTACTCTCGTTGCCCCCCCGCCGATCGCGGCGGCCGCGGCCACCGCTGCGCGACGGACGGGCCCCGTCAGCGGGCTCAGTTACAGGCGTTGAGGTGGTAGCCGCAAGGGGTTGGGCCGGAGGTTCAGCCACGGGATCAACCGCAGTCGCAGAAGCTCCTGCGGTCGACGCGGGAATCGCAGGTGCTGACGTGACATATTCAACTTTCGGCTTCAGCGACGGCGGCTTCACACCCGCCCGCTGCGTACCGATGGGAATCCGCCGCGGCGTGGCCTGCTCTGCGGGGGCTTCAGGCTGCGGAACTTCAGCCGCTGGGGCTTCAGGCACGGGGGCGTCTGACATGGTCGCCTTCACAAAGAAACTGCGGGAAACAGGACTTGAACCTGCACGGTATTACTACCACTAGGCCCTCAACCTAGCGCGTCTGCCAATTCCGCCATTCCCGCGGCGTGGGGACCGGGGCTACCGGCCTATCGTTCCAGATCGATTGTCAGGCGGTTTTCCGTGCAGTCAAGCCGGGGGTGCTGACACGACGCCTTTTCGCCAACCAGATAAACTCGGAGCAGCCCTCGAGGAGTGATGCGAAAATTGAATACCGGTAGCCCTTTGATGGAACTGTTTGCATGACCGCCATCGGCCGGGAACGCCGTACCCTCGCCGTCGAGCACCTCGAAAACGGGGTGGCCGTGGTGCGGTTTTTCGTGCCCGACCACGGCCAGAATGTGCTGACGGCCGCCGCCCTTGCCGATCTCGCTGCGGTGCTCGACGACTTCGAATCCGGCCCTGAGCCGGCGGGCGTGGTGATCACATCAGCCCGCGAGGGCTCATTTTTTGCCGGGGCTGACATGAGCCGGGTCGCCTCGCTCAAGTCGCTCGCCACCGCCGAAATCGAGCGGCTCTGCGCCGCGGGCCGGTCACTCTTCGGCCGGCTTTCGAGCCACCGCTGGCCCAGCGTGGCGGTGATCGACGGGGGGTGTCTGGGAGG
>JAQBZA010000013.1 GCA_027622795.1 Planctomycetota bacterium
GCTTTGGCCTTTCGTTTGAACTCTTTCCCCCCAAGACTGCCGAATCCGAGGCGGTCATGTGGCGGACAGTTGACGACCTCATGGCCTTTGAGCCCAGCCTCGTCACCTGCACCTACGGTGCCGGCGGATCAACCCGCGGCACCACGCTCGAAGTGCTGAAGGGTCTCCGGGAGCGACACGATGTTCCCGTGGCCAGTCACCTGACGTGCGTGGGGAGTTCGGTGACCGAACTCCGGGAGTATCTTCGTGATGCCGCCCGCCTCGGCGTGGCGGCGATTGTGGCTCTCCGGGGTGATCCACCCCAGGGAGAGACGGCCTTCACGCCGGTGGCTGGAGGCCTCCGCTACGCGTCAGAGTTGGTCGCTCTCATCCGCGCTGAGTTCCCCGAATTTGGCCTTCTGGTGGCCGGCTATCCTGAAACCCATCAGGAGGCGGTGAGTGCCGATGCTGATCTCGAAAACCTGAAGCGGAAATGTGATGCCGGAGGCGAGGTGATCGTCACGCAACTCTTCTACGACAACACTGACCTGTTTCGATTTCGCGACCGGTGCGCGGCTCTGGGGATCACGGCACCAATCGTGCCTGGCGTGATGCCCGTTACCAACTACGCTCAAATTCGTCGCATCGCCGGCCTCTGCAAGGCGCGGCTGCCGGAGTCCTTCAGGCAGGCCTTTGAGGCGGCCGGCGACAACGAGGCAGCCCAATTCGATGTGGGCGTCGACTTCGCAGCTCGTCAGGTGGAGGAACTGATCGCCGGCGGCGTACCCGGGATTCATTTCTATGTGCTCAACAAGTCGCCCGCCACGGTTCGTGTGCTCGAGCATGTGGGCCTACGACGTTGATGATCACCGCGGAGGCTGATCGTCGTCCATCGTGCTGATGTAGCTTCGCAGTCGCTGGAGTTCATCGCTCACGTGCCTCAGTTTGAGCATGTTCTCGACTCGCTTCACCAGTTCCACCCGGTTGACAGGTTTGGAGAGAAAGTCATCAGTGCCGGCTTCCACGGCCCGTTCGATGTCACCGAGTTCACCGAGGGCTGTCACCATGAGGATCATGATCGGACTCGTGGCCGGGTCCCCCTTGAGCCGCTGGCAGACTTCGAAGCCCGATAGCCTCGGCATCATCACGTCGAGCAGGATGACATCCGGCTGAAAGGAAGCAACTTTTTCCAGAGTGTCGGCCCCGTCGATCGCAGTGGAAATCTCACAATTCACATCGGTCAGGTACGCTTCCAGCAACTCTCGGTTGGGCTCGTTGTCATCGGCGATCAGCACGCGGCTCCGGCGGGCGGGAGATGACGCGGTGCGGGCGGGCTGTGGGCTGGTCATGGACGGTATCCTCTGCGGGCACACGGGCGTCTTAGGGGTGTCGCCCGACAATTGTTTCAGGCCGCCTCGCTGGACGAGGAGCATTCAAAAAGCGACTGGGTCTTCACCACCGACAGGTCGTCGGGGAAGGTGTGAAAGCATTGTACGAGGAGGCTCCGACCGCGGGTTTCGAGCGTGATCAGACTCACCGCACCCAAGGCCATCCGGCCACCTGACTCAAACCGGTGGAGCAGACCCTGCTTGGATCCCTCCATGACCAGTTCCTGCTGGAATGCCCAAAACATATCGGGATCGGTCGACTCGAGTTGGAAGCAGGTCTGGTAGGTAATGCCCCCGCGGCATTCCATTCGGTCGGAATGGTCGCCAGCAATCCGGTGGGAAATGAGCCGCCGCTTCTGAGGCAATGGTGCGCTGGCGGCGGTCGCAATCTCCGTGAGCGTGAGGCCCTCTTTGCGCCAGGTGATCACATGCCCTGTTGTCGTAATCGAGACCAGCGCCGAATACCCCCCGCGGTCGATGCTGCGTTGGGCGTGGCTCTCGAACAGTTCCGGGTGGAGGGCTCGCCCATAGACTTGCAAGACAAGGTCAGTGGCTTTGGGGCGAACCGAGAGCACGCGAACAACTCCACGTTAGGGGAAGAGCCGAATCGTACTCCAGCCCTCGCCAGAACAGTATAAAAATTTCCGTCTCAGCCGACAAAAGTCCTCCGCATTGCAGACGCATTGACCAGAAGGCTGGTCCCTTTTTCCAGAGCCGTTAGGCGAGCCCCACCAGCAGGTCGTAAGCGGCGTGAGCGCCGGCAGCGATGCCAAAACCGCGGGTCAGAAAGATGACGGAAAAAAACAGGCCGGCCAGCGTGCGAAACGTGAAGCTGTAGAGCGAAAAGGTGTCCCCCAGCGGGCCAACGTAATGGGCCCCGCTGAAGAGCAGGCTCGTGAGCAGAACGCCCGAGATGGCTGCTGACAGGGTCGTCTGGCCCCAGCGTTCCAAGAACCAGATAACTCCGGGAAGCAGGAGCAGGCGAAAGAGTACTTCTTCGTAGAGCCCGGCTCCACAAAAGCCCACAAAACGTGCCAAGAATCCCTCCATCGGCCCCGGATCGACCGCCAGCGGCCAGAGGCTCTCCTGCAGGTGGGCGATCCCGATGAGGAGAAACGCCCACAGCAGGCTCTCTGCCGTCATTCCCAGGAGGACACCCGCACGAAACCGCCAGCGATCATGGGCGACGTGATGCCAGGCAAGCAGGCCAATCACGGTGAGGACAGGGAGGAGAAAATACGCACCGAAACCGAGGAGGTCGAGGAACTGTCGGAGCCACACATCCGCCCCGTTTCGTGGGGTGCCGTGGCCCAAGAGTAACACTCCCCCTTCGTAGGCCAGCACCAGCGGCAGCGAAAAAACTAGGCTCGTCAACGGAGTTCGTGAAATGGCCCAGTACGTGTCGCCAGGGTCAGCCACGGACACCTCACTGGCGTCGTCGCCTGCCGGCGGGGGCATTTCATTGCCACCGTCAAGACCGTCCAAGAAATCATGGGAAAAACGAGGATCGTCTTCTGCGGGAGAAAAAAATTCGCTCATGCCCGAAAGCCGTGATTCTGATTGTGTCGGTCGGCGTCCTGAAGAAGTCTGCCAGAGACAGGCAATTTCTGCTTGGATTTTGCGAGTGGTGCAGCTCTTGGAGTGAGCACGCGGATCGAAAATTCACCATGGCTGGTTGCAGCGTTGACTGCATGCATGCTTCCAGGAAATTTTTTCCAAATACCCAAGGCTCGTTTTTGGCGGCAAACAACGAGGGTCGACCGACATGTCTTCGGTTCCCCTCATGCGCGTCCTTGACAACATGGACGATGATCACAGAATGGCGACACGGCGTTGACGAACGGCGATGAGTGATGGGTCGTAATCTCTGGCGAGAGCCGTTTTGCGGATCATGCAAGTAGAGTTCATCGAACTGTCCCTTAGAATTCGTTCCGTGAAGGAGTGTCTTGCCCGGTGGTCGGCATCGGCGATGCTGACGCGTTGATTTCGAAACAATGATGCGAAGGTCTTGGGGGGCGACGACTAGAGGGATCGACAGTCGGCGACCTTGGTCGTGGCCTGGATGTCCCCCCCGACTTCGGATTGGTTCTTTGGTCAGCGTTTTCGCAGCCCGCTTGCCTGCCCGACCCGTGTGACCGGTACAATCTCGCGTCGGCAATGCTGCCGCGCGGGATCAGTCATGGCACGATGCCTTATTGGATGCGGTTCGAATCTTGGCCGCCGGCGACAGCAACTTGATCGCGCCATCGAGTTGCTGCGTTTCATGCCAGGTGTCACGCTCCTCGAAGTGAGTCGTTTTCGGGAGACGGTGCCGATCGGGGGGCCGCCCGGGCAGGATGCGTTTCTCAACGGAGCCTGTCTGATTGAGACCGACCTGTCGCCCGAGGATGTCCTGTCGATGCTTGCCGCCGTGGAAAATACGCTTCATCGAAACCGTGAGAAACGCTGGGGGCCGCGGACCGTCGATCTCGACCTGCTGCTCTATGACAATCTTGTGCTTGAGACCGACTCCCTCACGCTTCCCCACCCGCGAATGTCAACCCGCCGGTTCGTTCTCGAACCGTGTGTGGAGATCGCCGGAGAGGCTTTCCATCCGCTCGCCGCCTGCTCGCTCGACGAGATGCTCGCCAGTATTTCGTCGTCGCACCCCCATGTGGCGGTCGTGGGAGTGCCAGCCACCAACGCTGCGAATGTGGCGCGCGACGTGAGCGAATCCTCGCTGGGCTGCTTCGTGGCCGCCCCCCGTCCGCTTCCGGCTGCGGACGATCCGGCCCCGGAGTGGTGCGCAACGCTGGCGGCGTGGCGGGCGGCTGTGGTAGAGGTTGCCTGTGACTCGTCAGCGCACGGAATGGTGACCGATTTTTGGCTGGGGACGCTTCTCATCGCGGCGCAGGACGCGCTCAGCGAGGAGTCGTTGTCACGATTTGAGCCACACTTTGCCCGCGTGGCGGCTGAGGTATCCGCACCGCATGCGCTTCTGGTTTTGGTCGCACCGGCTGCACGGCTTGCCGCCGATCCGCAGCAGGCCAGGCTCCAAGAGCGGCTCATCGCCGCGCTCCGTAACCCGGACTATCGTTCGCCAATCAAGGCGAAGGCGGTCGTTTTCGTTGATGCCTCCGACTCGCGTCGGGCGACGTCCGACGCCGTGGCGGCCGTGGAAGCTATGGTGTGAGCGATGGTTGAACTCATTCACGACCCAGCCGCAATGCGGGAGCGGGTGCTGGCTGCCCGCATGGCCGGCCGGCGCATCGGCTTTGTTCCAACAATGGGGGCGCTGCACGCCGGGCACATGAGCCTCGTGGAGCAGGCGGCGCATGACTGTGACGACGTGGTGGTTTCGATCTTTGTCAATCCGACACAGTTTGGGCCACACGAGGATTTTGAGCGTTATCCGCGGACGCTTGAAGCAGACTGCCGGCTCCTCGAAGCGCAGCGGATCAGGTGGATCTTCGCACCCGACCGGGTGGCCATGTATCCGCCCGGTGATGCGACGCGGGTCGTGGTGGCCGGGCCGGCCGAGCCATTCGAGGGAACGATCCGCCCCGGTCACTTCACTGGTGTTGCCACCGTTGTCCTCAAACTGTTTCAGATGGTGCCAGCTCATGCCGCCTACTTCGGGGCCAAGGATTGGCAGCAGACGCGGGTCGTCATGCAGATGGTGCGCGACCTTGCGGTACCGATCAGGATCGTGGTTTGCCCTACCATCCGCGAATCGGATGGGCTCGCGATGAGCTCCCGCAATGCCTACCTTTCGGCTTCCGAACGTGCGCAAGCGGTGGCACTGGTGCAGTGCCTGGGGCGGGCCGAGGACCTCTGGCGGGCAGCCGTGGATGTCACCGAGATCGAACTGGCGATGCAGGAGACCCTCAAGCGCCAGGGAATTGCGGTTGATTACTCAGCGATCGTCGACGCCGAGTCACTCACTCCTCTCCGGCCGACCTCTGACGCAGTCGCTCTCGTAGCCGGCCGCGCAGGGATGACAAGATTGATCGATAACCGCCTCCTCCCTGCTCGTTGATGCTCACCACGCTCTTCCATATTCCGGCGCGGATCTCCTGGGGAAGTGTGTCGCTCCCTCTGTTTGGCGTTGGGATCCTGCTGGCGGCGGTCGTGGGAGCGGGCGCGGTGTTGATGGGGGTGATCGGTAGCCGCCATGGTTGGCGGGGTGCGGTCGCAATGCTTGGGGGGCCACTGCTGATGGCAGCAGCACTCGTCGCCGTGGTGCTTCCAGCGCTCGATGACGGGCAAGGTGTGCCGATCCGTGGTTACGGTGTGATGTTGCTGTTGGCCGCCACCGCCGGCATCTGGCTTTCGATCGCGAGAGGCCGGCGAATGGGTTTCGACACCGACACGATTCTCGCCCTTGGTATGGAGATTTTTCTCGCCGGCATCGTCGGGGCGCGTATTTTTTATGTCATTGAGTACCACGAGACTTTTTTCCCACCGGGTCGTCCGTGGCGGGACGGATTGCTCGATGCTCTCAACATTCCTGCGGGTGGGCTGGTGGTGTTTGGATCCCTTCCCGCCGCTGGTCTGGCCGCCTGGTGGTTTGCCAAACGGCGCGGGCTACCGCTCTTGCGGTTGGCCGACTGCGTCGTTCCCGGCATGCTCGTGGGGTTGGCGTTGGGCCGCATCGGCTGCTTTCTCAATGGCTGCTGCTATGGCGGGCCGTGTGAGCTCCCGTGGGCGGTGCAATTTCCACCGGAGAGCCCGCCGTGGATCGATCAGGTGCAGCGGAACCTCCTGCCGCCCGCTGCCGATGGCGATGTTCCCTGGAGCCTGCCGGTCCACCCGACGCAGCTCTACGCCGCGATCGACGCCGCCCTGCTGGCATGGCTCGCCGTGGCAGCCACGCCGTTTGCCCGGCGGCACGGAGAGATTTTTGCCTTGGTGCTGACGCTCCATCCCGTGTCGCGAATCCTGCTGGAGGAGATTCGTGTCGATGAGCCTCCCGCCCTTGGCACCCCGCTGTCGATTTCTCAGGTGATCTCGGTGGGCCTGCTTCTCCTGGCCACGCTCCTCTGGTGGTGGATTGCACGACACGGCCGGATCTGTTCCTCTGAGGCACCCTCGTAATTCCACCATGGACAATCCCGATCAAACCCGTCGCGCTCCGGATGTCGACCCGGCTCTCGAAGCCGAGTGGGATCGGTTGGAGGCAGAACGGCTCGCTGAGGAGCGTGCCGAGGCTCGCGTCGATGCCGAAGAGGCAGCTGATCATCCGCCACCGCGGGCCGCGGATCACCGCCGACTTATCCAGGCATTTGCCGTGGCGTTGGCTGCGGGTGGAGCAGTTGCGTTTTTGGTGAACCGCCCCCGGCCACAGCCATCCAACGAGATGGAGCAGGTGGCGGCTGTCCGCCGTGCAGTCGATGTGTGGGCCGAGGCGAACCGAATCGACGAAGCGGCATTGCGTGCTGCCGGTGTGCGACGAGTCACGTCGACAGCAGCCGTGCCGAGTGACAAACTCTCGATCCAGGTGGTGATTCGAGATCAAGCGGGGCGTGACCGGCTCGAGTCGTTGCTCGCGGCCAGTGGCCTTCGGATCGAGAGTGACCGTGACCGACCACCTGAAGCTGACGCCGTGATTGACAGCCTGGCCGTTTCTGGATCCCCGAGTGATGTCGATGCACTTGTCGACCGACTCATCGCGTCTCCGACGATGCTTGACGTGCGCGCGCCGGCCTTGCTCGCCGGAGTTCCTCGGGAAGAGGGAGCCGACTCGGTGGCTGCTCAGCCACCGGCGGGCTCCACCGCTGCGCCACCCGTGCGGATTCGGCTCCGAGTCGAGGTGGTCGAGGGAGCGGCACAGTCCGACCCGGTGCCTTCGCCTGTTGGTTCTATTCGAGGTGAGGAGTGATGGGAGACGGGGACGAGCCACGGACCCCGCTGGGGGTGGTTACCATCCGGTGTCGTGAAGATGGGCCACTTGTCGTCGAGATGCCCGCGCCGGCGGATGGTGAGATCGTGCGACTCCGGGTGACCGATCATCACGGCCAGGCGTTCCCACTGCCCACGGACAAACGGGCGGTAGCCTTGTGCCGCTGCGGCCGGAGTCAAAGCCGCCCATTTTGTGACGGGTCTCACAGAGGATTTGGTTTTGAGGCTGCCGAAACTGCCCCACCGGTATGATTTGACGCCGTGGGTGGGGGGATCCTAGCGGTCGCAAAACCTCGACCATCAACGGAAAGTGTTCCTGGGAAAACATTTGTGGCGAGCGCTCGCTCGGAAAAATGTCGCTGATTGGCGGGATAGATATGGACTGGCTTCAAAAACGCCTGTACGGTTTGAGAATCTGGTGAGAGTTTCAAGGCGATTTTCCGTAAAATCGCTGTTTTTGGATTCTGGTTCCTTGGCATGACGTCACACCACAGTTCGAATCACGGCCCGAATTTCTACCAGCGATACAGCGTCTGGATCATGGCGGCCCTGGTCTTTCTTCTGCCCATGGTGGTGGTAGGGGCGATCAAGGCAAAGGGCAACAACCGCAACGACGTCAAGGGTTGGCTGCCGCTGGAGTATCCGGAGACTCAGACCTATCGGTTCTTCCGCCGGAATTTCCAGGGAGAGGAATTTATCCTCGTGAGTTGGGAAGGCTGCACAATGGCCGATCCCCGGTTGGAACTGCTCGCCCGCAAACTCCTGCCGCCCCCCGAGGAAGCCTCCCGAATTGAGCGGCCTCTGTACTTCAAGACGGCCCAGACCGGCCCGCGGGCCGTGGCCCAGATGACCTCGCCTCCCCTCAACCTTGATCGTGAGGAGGCGGTGCAGCGACTCACCGGGGCGATCATTGGTCCGCCACTGTCGGGCAGTGCGGACGATATCGATCAGCGACAAACCTGCCTCGTGCTGACGCTGTCCGATGCCGCGCGAGCCAATCTCCACGGAACGATCGATCTCATCAAAGACGTGGCCGTAGCGGAATGCGGTGTTCCTGAAAAAGAAATCCACATGGGCGGGCCGCCTGTCGATAACGTGTCGATCGACCGGGCTGGTCAGACGAGCGTCACGATTCTCTTCGGCTTGTCACTCGTCGTCGGATTTTTCGTGAGTTGGTGGAGCCTCAAGAGCAAAGCGTTGGTGGCGTTGGTACTGGCGTCGGGTGTCTACAGCATGTTCGCCAGTCTGGCGATCGTCTGGTACTCGGGTTATCCCGTCGACGCGATCCTTCTCACGATGCCGTCGCTTGTCTATGTCGCCACCACCAGCGGCGCCATTCATCTGGCAAATTACTACCGCGACCAACTTGCGGAGACCGGCGTTCAGGAGGGGGCGGCCGGCCGTGCCGTTCACCATGCTCTCCTGCCGCTGTCGCTCGCCACCGGCACCACTGCCGTCGGCTTGGCCACGCTCGCGGTGAGCGAACTCGTGCCGATCAAGATGTTTGGAATCTTTTCAGCGATCGGCGTTTCGGTGAGCTTTTTGATTCTGATCACGTTCATGCCAGCCGCCCTCGAACTGTTTCCGCCGCGATTAAAACTCGGCAGACTGGCCGATGGCGAGGATGACGGCGGCTGGAAGCCGATCGAGATGAGCCCCTGGTGGCGGGTTGGTCAGTGGATTACCCGTTACCACGGCCTCGTGGCCGCCGCCTGTCTTCTCGTGATGGCAGGCTTCGCTTATGGCATGACGCGAGTGGAGAGCAGCGTGCAACTGATGCGGCTCTTTTCACCGCAGGCCCGGATCCGCCTCGACTATGCCTGGCTGGAGGACAAACTCGGGCCGCTGGTACCGATGGAGATCCTCATCCGGATCGATCAGAAAACCTGCGACCTCAATTTTCTCGAACGGATGGAACTGGTTGGTGAGATCCAGCGGGAGATCGGGGGCCTCGAAGAGGTGGGAAGTTCGCTTTCCACCGTCACGTTTGGCCGGAGCCTCGATATCGGCGGCGGTGGTGAGGGGATGGGTGGCGCGGCAGCCCGGGCGTTTGGCCTTGGTGCCCGCACCCGGCGGAGTGTTCTCAATAGGCGACTGATGGCTCATCGGCATGAGTTTCTTGCCGGCGACTATCTTCGTGAAGCGAAGCAAACCCCCGACGGTGACCCGATCGATCAGGAGTTGTGGAGGATCAGCGCCCGCGTGAGTGCGACCAAGGAGGTCGATTACGCCCTCTTCAAAGCCGACCTGCAGAAAAAGATCGATCCGATTTTGGCAGACCTCGAGGCTGAAGGCGTGCAGGGTGTGTCGGTCGATTACACCGGGCTGGTGCCACTCGTCTACAAGGCCCAGCACTCGCTGCTTGACGGCCTCAAGATCGGGTTTATCTGGGACTTCGCGATCATTGTCGCCGTCATGATTGTTCTTTGCCGGGCGGCATCGGCGGGGCTCGTGCTCCTCCTGCCAGCTGCTTTTCCTGCGGTGGTTGTCTTCGGCGGAATGGGCTGGGGCAACTCGTTGCTCAAGACCTACGACATCGGCACGCTGTTGATCGATATCGGCACGGTGATGGCGCCGAGTGTCGCGCTCGGTGTAACAGTTGACGACGTGGTTCACTTCATGCTCTGGTTCCGCCGTGGAATCGCTGACGGCCTCGACCGCAAGCAGGCGACCATGCTTGCATACAAGGGCTGTGCGCGGGCGATGTATCAGAGTTGGGGCGTGATCGGTATCGGGTTGGCCGTGTTCTCTCTCTCACCGTTCGGGCCGACGCAGCGGTTTGGCTACATGATGCTGTCGATGCTCACCGTCGCGCTGGTCGGTAACCTCGTGCTTCTGCCGGCGTTGTTGTCTGGTCCTTTGGGGACGGTGTTCAGTTGGAGCATCCTGAGGATTGAGAAGAAGAAGGCACTGAAGCAGGATCGTCGCACCGTGCAGTCTGATCCCGGGAGTGACTCCCTCCCTGCGCCGCATGTGGTTTCCGAACCAGCCAAGCACGCCGCGCACGCCTGACAGCATCCAGCTATTGAATCGCGTCGTGCGGTGATGGCTCGGGGCGTATGTCGTTCGGCGACATCGCTGGTGGCGAGGGTTATTCAGGCTCTCCCCAGACCCGCGGTGCCTTGAATCCCTTTGGCTTGGGTGCGTCTCGTGGGGGGGCTGAATCTTTGGCATAGGCATCAAGCCGATCGGCCAGACGCCGAACGATGTCGGGGTGATCGGCTGCGCGATCGTGCTCTTCGGCCGCGTCTTGCACTACGTCAAACAATTCGAGTGCCGGTGCCGAATCCTCTTTCGCTCGGCCCTGCCGGCGTGCCGGAGAATCACTCTCGGTTCGGACGAGCTTCCAGTTGCCGGCACGGATCGCACCGTTGTTTGGCGTCACATTGAGAAGAATCTCCGCGTGGGGCGTGGGTGACGTTGCCAGCAGGGTGGGCCAGATGTTGTGGCCGTCGAGTGGCAGCGGATTAGTGGATGGTTTGCCTGCCAGGGCGAGTAGTGTCGGATACCAGTCAACCATGTGCATCGGCTCGTTGCAGACCGTTCCGGCCGGAATCTGGCTTGGCCACGATGCCCAGGAAACGACCCGTGTTCCGCCTTCGTAGAGCGTGCCCTTGCCTCCGCGGAGGTTGCCGTTGGAAGCTCCAAGTTGTGTTGGACCGCCATTATCACTGCAAAAGATGAACAGGGTGTTGGCGGTCTGACCGCAGTGTTCGATCATCGCAGCGACACGGCCGATTTGTTCATCCATGCAGTGCACCATTGCGGCATAGGCACGCCGTTTTTGGTTCTTGATGTGGGGGTATCGTTCGAGGTGTTCGGGCAGAGCCTGGAGCGGTGTATGCGGGGCATTGAAGGGGAGATAGAGAAACAACGGCCGGGCAAAGTCGTGCTGCTGGATCAGGCGAACAGACTCATCGCCGAGAAGAACGGTCGTGTAGCCTTCGTCACGGCAGACCTGGTCATTCCGATGCCAATCGAATCCTCCATCGCGCTCATGCGTGAAGTAATCGATGGCACCACAGTAATGGCCATATTGATGATCAAAGCCGCGGCATGTCGGCAGATAGGCCCGTTGAGAAAGCCCCAAATGCCATTTCCCACAGATGGCCGTACTGTAGCCGGCCTCCCGCAAAAAGTGTGGAAGGAGGGTCTCATCCAGCGGGAGGCCATAGTCCGCCCACGGTCGAATCACTCCGACCTGGAGCCCGTATCGACACGGGTACCGACCCGTCATCAGGGCAGCTCTGGTGGGTGAGCAGACCGGCTGCACGTAGAAAGATTCCAGTCGAACGCCACTGGCAGCCAGACGATCGATATGGGGAGTTTCGATCTCGGCCCCGTGATAGCCGACGTCACTCCATCCAAGATCGTCCGCGAGGAAAAAGACAATATTCGGCTGCGATGCAAGCACGCCATCAGGCAGCAGGGCAGTCAGCGCCAAGGTGCAGACCTGCAGGGCACGGCAAATGTTCATGAGATGACTCCGGAAGCTTTCCCAGCGGGAATGGATACAGCCCCGAAAATCCTACCGTCCCCGTCGTGGTGGTACACTAAGCGGATGACATACCCGGTTCCCTCGGACGCCCCGATGTCTCTCGAGCATGCCTGTGCCCGGGTTGTTCTCAAGCCGAAGCGGGCGCGGCCGTTTTTTGGGCGACATCCTTGGGTGCTCGATTCGGCCATCCTGCGGGTCGACGGCGAACCCGCCGACGGAGCCGTGGTCGATCTGACGACGCACGACGGCCTCTTCGTCGCCCGCGGCCTGTGGAACGCGGCCAGCAAGATCCGCGTGCGGCTCTATGCCTTCGACGCGGCGACGCGGCTCGACGCTTCTCTCTGGCGATCCCGGCTGGAGGCGGCCGTGGCCCTGCGGCGGTTGCTCGGGCTCGATGATCGCGGCGGAGCCTGTCGGCTTGTCAACAGTGAGGGCGATGACCTCTCGGGCCTGATTGTGGACCGCTACGGTGACTGGCTGGCCGTGCAGGTGACGGCCCTCGCGATGGCGAGTCGGCTGGAGGAGCTTTGCGACCTGCTTGATAGCATCGTCGCGCCGCGGGGCATCCTGCTGCGGGGCGCCGAGCGGGGGCTCTCAAAACTCGAGGGGCTGCATCTGCCCGATCGGCTCGTCCGCGGGAGTGCCCCCGACGGCCCCGTCTTCGTCACCGAGCACGGCCTCCGGTTTGGGATCGATCTCACCGAGGGGCAGAAAACGGGCTTCTACCTCGACCAGCGCGACAATCGCCAGGCGGCGGCCCGCCATGCCCGGGGGCGTCGCGTGCTCGATATGTTTTGCTACTCGGGCGGCTTTTCTCTGGCCTGCGCCGTCCAGGGGCAGGCGGCGAGCGTGCTGGCGGTCGATTCGAGCAGCAAGGCGACGGCGCTGGCCAAGGCCAATGCCGAGCTGAACGGCGCCGCCACGATCACCGTCGAAACAGCCGATGCCTTCAAGAAGCTCGACGCCCTCAAGGTGGCGGGTGAGCGGTTTGGGATGGTGGTGCTCGATCCCCCCAAGTTTGCCCGCAGCCGGGCCTCGCTCGAGGAGGCGATGCGGGCCTACCACCGCATCAATCGGCTGGCCGTCGACCTGCTCGACCCGAATGGCATCCTCGTCACCAACAGCTGCTCCGGCGCCGTGGCCCGCGACGACTTCCTGATGATGCTCTCCGGCGTGGCCCAACGAAGCGGGCGATCGCTCCAGCTTCTCGAAGTCCGCGGTGCGGCGGCTGATCATCCAGTGAGCGTGAGCTGCCTCGACGGCGAGTACCTCAAGTGCATCATCGCCCGCGTGGCGTGACCGCATTCTGGTTCGCTGTAGGAGCTGTCTAAAAAATCGAGAAAGGTAGGCTCAGGGGTCGGCGAACGCTCGAGGAGCGTTGGGCGTATCCTCGCCCCGCGACGAGACTTTTGCCGCCCCTGAGCCGGTGATCAACAATCGATGTGCTTTACGACTCGGCACTGCCTGTCTGAGTCCAACAGCCATCGAGAAACCGCCACGGCCGGCCCGCGGGCGGAGCATCGCGGAGGATGGCAGGCAGATGTTCTTGTGACCAGCCGTCGAAGCAGATTCGCCGGGCATACCGCAGGATCGTCCAGGGCATGCCGACGGCTGAGTAAAACGGCGGCGCCGCAGATGGCCACGGCCCGCCATGCTGCATCGGCGGCACCACGGCCATGCCGGTCGTCATCCGGTTTTCCACGATGCGGCCCGCCTTGTCGACGAGCAGAGGGGCGATCGTGGCAAAGGCCGGCTCGTCACTACCGTCGCCAGCCACATACACGCTTGCCGCCAGCGCGCCATGCACGCTCGCTACCGCGCGGGCCAGTTCGTCGAGCGATGCGCACATCACCAGGAGCGTGGCATTGCCGAACATCTCGACGAGCAGCGACCCGGGATCCGCGAGGAAGGCGGCGCCGGTCGTGGTGAGGAGCGTGGGCAGGCTCGTGCACGGGCCGGTGGCATCGGGCCGGGCGGCAGCGTCGCCGGTGCGCTGGATCGCACCAGCCTGCCGGAGAGCGGCGATATTCGAAACGAGCCGGTCGCGGCCCGGCGGATTGAGCAGCACCTGCGGGCCGATCGTTGCCAGCCGAGTGGTGACGGCGGCGAGGAAGGCCTGCCCAGCGGCATCGTCCACGAGAAACACGATACCCGGCTTGATGCAGACCTGTCCGGCCGAGCCGGTGACACTTGCGGCCAGCTCGTCAGCAATCTGGTCGCCCCGGCTGGCCACCGCTCCCGGCAGCAGCACGACGGGATTCACGCTCCCCATTTCCACCCACATCACCTTGCCAGCGGCCGCCGCTGCGGCGAACAGCGCCATGCCGGCCTGCTGGCTACCGGTGAATCCCGAGGCTCCCACCCGCGGATCGGCTACGAGCCGTAGACCATCGGCCGGCGGCATACCATGGAGCAGTTGTACGGTGGCCGCTGGCAGGCCGGCTGCGGCGAGCGCGGGGAGCGCCTCCTCGGCGGCGATCAGCGACACACTCGGGTGCCCGGGATGGGCCTTGGCGATGACGGGGTTGCCGGCGGCGATTGCCGAGGCGAAGTCGCCGCCGGTGAGGCAGCCGTAGGCAAACGGAAAGTTGGCCGGTGGGAAGATCGCGACCGGCCCCAGCCCGAAGGCGGCGGAGCGAATATTTTTGGCGGTGTCGATCATCGCCATCCGCCAGGTGCCCTCCCGGATGGCGGCTGCCGCCTGCCGCAGCTGGTCGAGCATCCGCGGAATTTCCACATCGGCCAGCCGGGGCTTCACCGGGAGGCCGGTCTCCGCATGGGCGGCTGCCACAAGGTCGGCGGCCCGCGCCTCCAGTCGCGCGGCATACCGCTCGAGAAACTCCGCTCGTGGCTCGTCGGGCAGACCACGAAGAAACGTTGCGGCAGTGGCGGCGGCATCAAGGGCGGCATCGACGTCGCTCCAGCCGCTCACCGGCCAGACGGCGGTGCGAGCATGGCCAGTCGTGGGATCGACCACGCGAAACGAGTCAACGGCCGTCGCCGGCCGCCACTGCCCAGCGATGAGGATTGGTTCCATGGAACCTTAGATGCGGCGGAGCCGCGTGTACTCGTCCATCGTGACGGTGGTGAGTTCGCCGTCGTCGCGGGCGAGGATCAAGACGTCGCTGTAGACCTTGTCATCGGTGTTGCGACGAAAATGGAGCCCATGCCGGCGGCGCTCGCGGCGGAGCACCCGGCCCACCGTGGTCGTGCTCCACTTCGCACTCGAGCCGACCGTGACCCCATGCAACACCTCCACCCGGTCGCCCGGCTGGAGCTGCTCATAGAGGGCTCGCGACTCGTATTCCTCGGGCGTCATACTTCTTTACTGTCGATCCATTTCATCATCTTGCGAAGCTGGCGGCCGGTCTCGGTGAGCTTGTGCTCCCGCTCCCGGCGGCGGGTGGCCTTGAACATCGCGGCTCCACCCTTGTTTTCCAGGATCCAGTCGCGGGCAAACTCACCGGAGCGGATCTCGTCGAGAATCTTCTTCATCTCGGCGCGGGTTTCGTCGGTGATGATCCGCTTGCCGCGGGTGTAGTCGCCATACTCGGCGGTGTTCGACACGCTGTACCGCATGTACTCCAGGCCGCCCTGGTAGAGCAGATCGACAATCAGCTTCATCTCGTGGAGGCACTCAAAATAGGCCATCTCCGGCTGGTAGCCTGCCTCGACGAGCGTGTCGAAGCCGGCCTTGATCAGCTCCGAGACGCCACCGCAGAGCACGGCCTGCTCGCCAAAGAGGTCGGTCTCGGTCTCCTCGGCAATCGTCGTTTCGATCACGCCGCCGCGGGTGCCGCCGATCCCCTTGGCATAGGCCAGGCCGATCTTCTTGGTGGCCTCGCTGGCTCCGGGGCCGAGCGCGATCAGGCAGGGCACGCCGCCCCCCTTCATATACTCGCTGCGGACCAGATGGCCGGGGCCCTTGGGGGCGACGAGCAGGATGTCGTGGCCGGCCGGCGGCTCGACCTGATTGAAGTGAAAGTTGAAGCCGTGGCTGGCCATCAAGATGGCGCCCGGCTTGAGGTGCGGATTGATCGACGTCTTGTAGACGTCGCCCTGCAGTTCGTCGGGCAGCAGGATGTTGATCACGTCGGCCTGCTTCACCGCATCCTCGACACTCATCGGCTCGAAGCCGTGGCTCTTGGCAAGGTCGTAGTTGGGCCCGCCCGGCCGCTGGGCGACCACCACCTTCAGCCCGCTATCACGGAGGTTTTGGGCCTGGGCATGCCCCTGGCTGCCATAGCCGATGATGGCGATGGTCTTGCCATCGAGGACTTTGAGGTCGGCGTCGGCGTCGTAATAGATCGTGGCGGGCAAGGGTTGGGCTCCAAAAGTGAAAAAGGAAGTTGCTTCGGGCAGGTGTCAGGCGAAGGATTCTCGGGCGTCGGCCGCGTCGGCGGGGCGGCCACCATCGGCGGCCTCGGTGAGTTCACGGGTCGGCGGGCTGCCCCGCACCAGTGCGATCCGGCCGGTGCGGACGAGTTCGAGAATGCCGATCGGCCGCATCAGCTCGATGAAGCCCTCCACCTTTTTCTCGGTGCCCGAGACTTCGACGATCACGCTATCGGCCGCGACGTCGACGATCCGGCCACGGAAGATCTCGGCCAGCTCCTTGACGTGCGACCGCGTGGGGCCGGCCGGAGCCGCGACCTTGATCAGCATCAGATCCCGCTCCACATAGTTGCGGGAAGAAATGTCATCGACGCGGACGACCGTGACGATTTTTTCCAGCTGCCGACGCACCTGGTCGAGCATCCGGTCATCGCCGCGGAGCACGAATGTCATCCGCGAAAAACCGGGATCCTCGGTCTCGCCCACGGCGAGGCTGTCGATGTTGTAGCCCCGCGAGGCGAGCATGCCCGACACATGGGCCAGCACGCCCGGGACATTCTGGACGGTGGCCGAAAGGACGTGTCGCATGATGCGGGTGGCTTGCGGGGAGAGGGGTGGAGGACGGGAATCCGGGGCAGCCCCGGAGTGTAGTTTGGGCCGAGACCGTGATTCAAGCCTCCGGAGCCATTGGGGCCGCTGCCACGGACCGGTTTGGGGCCGGCTGTGACGCCTGCGGCGGGGATGCGGGGTGAGCGTTGACATTGCCCCCAAAAAGCCGATAGTTTGCGGTGCTCCAGAGCGGTCCCCTTTTTCCCATTCACGAGTGAGAGAGTCTGCGTGTCGAACGTCTTGGCCCAAGAACTGATTGAAGCGGGTGTGCACTTCGGCCATCGGGCCAGCCGGTGGAACCCGAAGATGAAGCCGTATATCCACGGCCGCCGCAACTTGATCCACATCATCGATGTGCGGGAAACGATCCGCGGCCTGCTGCGGGCCCGGAAATACCTGAAGCAGGTGGCCGCCTCCGGCAGCCTGATCCTCTTTGTGGGCACCAAGCGGCAGGGGGCCGAGGCCGTGGCTCGCGAGGCGGCTCGTTGCGGCATGCCGTATGTCAGCGACCGCTGGCTCGGTGGCACGCTCACCAATTTCCGCACCATCCGCAATCGCCTCGCCCGCCTGGAGGAGCTCGAGAAACTGCTCCCGTCGCCTGAGTTCGATACCTACTCGAAGAAGATGCAGTCGTCGCTGCGGCGCGAGTACCGCAAGATGGAGCGAAACCTTGGCGGCATCCGCACGCTCTCCCGCCTGCCGGAGTGCCTGGTGGTGTTCGACCCCAAGAAAGAAAAGAACGCCATCAACGAGGCCCGCAAGACGGGCATCACGACCGTGGCCCTGATCGATACCGACTGCGATCCCGACGTCGTCGATCTGCCGATCCCCGGCAACGACGATTCGATTCGCTCGATCGAACTGGTGGCGTCGCGGCTGGCCGATGCGATCCTCGAAGGCAAGTCGCAGGTCGCAGCCGATGCGCAGGTGTCGGCAGAGGGTGCCGATGCCGGCGGTGCGAAGAAGCCGGCGCCGCGGGCCCGTGGCAACGTGAAGCCGCCAGCCCCGAAGCCACCGGCCGTCTCGTCCTGAGGCGAGAGGGGCCGCGTGGAGGGCCCGTTCGTCGCTGACCGTTTTTCGTGGCCGTGATCTGGCCGCGTTTGTTTCATTCTTTTTGAAGAGCTTTGAGGAGCACCTGACATGGCCGAGATAACAGCCGCCGCAGTGATGGCCCTTCGTGAGAAGACGGGCCTCCCGATGATGGAGTGCAAAAAGGCCCTCGCCGAGTGTGGCGGCAACACGGATGAGGCGGTCGAGTGGCTCCGCAAGCAGGGCATCAAGACGCAGGCGCTGCGGGCCGACCGCGAGACGACAACCGGTCGCCTTGCCGTCTACACCGATCTGGCCAAGGGTGTGGGCACGATGATCGAGCTGAAGTGCGAAAGCGCTCCGGTGGCCAACAGCCCCGACTTCAAGGATTTCTGTAACGACATTGCCAAGACCTTGGCCCTCGGCCCGGGAGCAAAGACAGCCGAGGAACTGCTCGCCCAGAAGAGCGCTGCTCATCCCGACAAGACGCTCGGTGAACTGAAAGACGATCTCTTCAACCGGATGCGGGAGGTCTTCGACCTGTCGCGAATCCTGCGGATCGATGCCCCGTGTGGCGGCTACGCCCATCACGACGGCTCCAAGGCGGCGCTCGTCGAGGTAGCCGGCAATGTGACCGGCCCCGAGGCGGCCGAGGCGGCCAAGGGGGTGGCGATGCACGTCGTCGCGCTGGCCCCGCAGGCAGTCTGCAAGGAAGAACTCGATCCGGCCGTGGTGGAGAAGGAGCGGGAGATTCTCAGCGAGGCGGCCCGCAAGGAAGGCAAGCCGGAAAACATCATCGCCAAGATGATCGAGGGCCGGCTGCGGAACTTCTTCAGCCAGTGCGTGCTGCTCGAGCAGCCGTTCGTGAAGGACGACAAGCAGTCGGTCGGGCAGTTTGCGAAATCGGCCGGGCTCGAGGTGAAGAAGATGGAAAATTGGAAGCTGGCTTAAAGCTGCGCGAGCCCTCCTGGCCTCGCTTCGCTTGCCGGCCTCCGGCCGGAAGAAAAGCGGGCCTCCAGCCCTTACGTGGTATGAGCCTGCATGTCCGCTGGAATGGCTTATCGACGCGTGCTGTTGAAGCTCTCGGGTGAGAGTTTTGCGCGGCCAGGGGAGCGGGGCATTTCGATGCAGGAGGTGCTGCACATCGCCCACGAGATGGCGGCAGCGGCGGGGCACGGGGTTCAGCTGGCCGTGGTGATTGGCGGCGGCAACATCCTCCGCGGTGCCTCGTTTACCGCCGGCAATGCCGGCGTGCAGGAGGCCACCGCCCACTACATGGGGATGCTCGCCAC
>JAQBZA010000450.1 GCA_027622795.1 Planctomycetota bacterium
GATCGAACCTCATCGGCCACCACCGCGAAGCCAGCCCCGGCCTCACCGGCCCGCGCTGCTTCGACCGCAGCGTTGAGGGCGAGAATGTTGGTCTGGAAGGCGATCTCATCGATCTGCTTGACGATCTTCGCCACCTCGCCGCTCGAGGTCGCGATCGCGTCCATGGCGGCATCCATGTCGGTCATCGTGCGGGCGCCGGTCTCGGCCGCAACGCGGGCCTGGGCGGCAAACTCCTTCGCGCGGGAGGCATTTTCCGCCGTGGTCCGCGTCATGGCCGACATCTGCTCGAGCGCCGCGCCGGTCTCGGCGACCGAGGCTCCCTGCTCACTGCAGCCGGTGGCGACGGTCTGGCTCACGCTCTCCAGTTGGGTCGAGGCCGCGGCCGTGCGGGCGGCACCACTTTCCAACGCGGCGGAAATCTGCGTGAGCGCCCGCGAGAGCGACCGCGTGATGCCCGTGGCGAGCACCAGGCCGATGACGACGGTGCTTGCCAGGGCCGCCAGGATGATCCGATAGCCTGCCGCGAGTTTGGCTTCGGCGGCAGCCAACTCCTGGTTGGAGAGGCCGATGTTGTATTCGATCACGGCCTTGAAACGGTCGAGGCAGGCGCGGGCGAAGGGCTCGACCTCCCCCAGGATCGCCTGTCGGGCCGCCGCCGCCTGGCCTTCGCCGGCGAGTGAGAGCGAGCGGCGGACCTGTTCGAGATAGGCTTCGCGGGCCTCACGGGCGGCGGTGAAGAGCCGAGTGTCTTCCGGATCACTCAACAGGCTGCCGTATTCGTCGCACAGCGTCGTGCCCCGATCGATCGCGGTGCGGAGCTCCGCCTGCGCCGCCGCCATGCGGGTCGGTTCGTCGGTGTCGAGCACGGCCGTTCGGGCGGCAATCAGCACGAGGAGGTTGTCTTCGATGATCCGGCTGAGGGTGACGACCGATGGCACCGTGTTGCCGGAGAGTGATTCGACATGCCGTGCAAGCGCGGCGAGCCGCCACAGCGAGGTGAGCCCGACCGCCAGCGCCACCAGCGCCAGGATCGTGAAGCCGAAGCCGACGCGGCGAGGAATGGTCCAGGTGTTCATGGGAGGCCTTTCAAGGAGTGGGCTGGTCGCCGGCCGCGGGGTCATGGATGGCCGCCGTGGCATCGGCCGCGGCGATCGAGTCGATATCGATGAGGGTGATCACGCTGCTCTCGGTTCGCGCCATCCCGGTGATGAAGCGATCATCGATGGCGCCGCCGAAGTCGGGGGTCGGCACGAGATCGGCCGCCGTAAGGCAGGCGACCTCGCGAACGCTGTCGATGACCACGGCATAGGGCCGCAGGCCGCCGTTGGCGGCGGCAACCTCAGTGACGATGAAGCAGGTGCGGTCGTGGTCGGGGGCGGCCGGCAGGCCAAACCGGGCCCGCAGATCGACCAGCGGAATTACGCGGCCGCGAAGATTGATCACGCCGCGGATGTGCCGCGGCATGTTGGCCACCGGCGTCACCGGGCAGAGGCGGATGATCTCCCGCACCCGCAGCACGCTCATGCCGTAGATCTCACCGCCGAGATCAAACGTCAGGTATTTGCCCGGCTGGGCGGAAGTGGTCGCGGTGGAAGATGGGGCGGTCGTGGTCATGGTAGGCGGGCGGCTCAGGCCGCCGTCTCCGCGCGGGTGGGTGAGAGTCGTACCAGGGCCGTCGTGTCGAGGATCAGCCCCACGCGGCCGTCGCCGAGAATCGCTGCGCCGGCAAAGCTGTCGTGGCCGGTGAAGGTTTCGCCGAGTCCTTTGATCACCACCTCCTGCCGGCCGACCAGCGTATCGACGAGGAGGCCGCGGCGGTCGTGGCCCGCCTCGACCACCACGACGATCGCCTGCGTGGGATCGGCCACAGCCGTCTCCATGCCGAGATGGCGGCCCAGCCGCAGCAGAGGGAGCAGCTGGCCACGCACATCGACCAGTTCGCCCCGCCCCTGCACGGTCGTCACGTCGCCGGGTCGAGGACGGAACGACTCGCGGACATTCACCGCCGGGAGGATGAACTGCTGGTCGCCTACCGCCACGAGCAAGCCTTCGATGATCGCCAGCGTGAGCGGCAGGAAGATCGTAAACGTGGTGCCCGCTCCGGGCTGCGAATCGATCCCCACCGTGCCGCGGAGCCGCTCGATATTCCGCCGCACCACATCCATGCCCACGCCGCGGCCCGAGAGATCGGAGACGCTTTCAGCCGTGGAAAATCCGGCCGCGAAGATGAGCTCGAGGGCATCGTGGTCATCAAGGATGGCATCGGCCGGGATGAGCCCCCGCTCGATGGCCTTGGCGCGAAGCCGCGCCGGATCGAGTCCGCCGCCGTCGTCGGCAATCTCGATCACCACGAATCCGCCTTGATGGTGGGCCCGCAGGGTGATCGTGCCGGCCGTCGGCTTGCCGGCAACGGCCCGGGCCGCCGGGGCTTCGATGCCGTGGTCGGCGGCATTGCGAACCATGTGCATCAGCGGATCACCGATCTCCTCGATGACGGTGCGGTCGACCTCGGTGTCGTCTCCCTCGACGACCAGCCGGATCTCCTTGCCAAGCTGGCCGGCAAGGTCGCGAACCAGGCGGGTCATCTTCTGGAACGTGCCGCGAATGGGAATCATCCGCAGGGCCATCGCGGTGCGTTGCAGGTCGGCCGTGATCCCGCGGAGTTGCCCGAGCGACCTCGCGAGATGCTCGTCGACACCGCGGGCCTCGGCGCCCCGCGCCACCATCGACTGGGCGATCACCAGTTCGCCGACGAGATCGACCAGACCGTCAAGCTTTTGCGTGTCGACGCGAATCGAACCACTCTGAACGGCAGCCGCGCGGGCCGGTGCGGCTGGCGGCGGAGCAGGAGCCGGAGCGGGCTGGGAAGCAGGCGGCGGCGGTGTCGTGGGGGCGGGCGAAGGCTCGGCAGCCGGCGGCGGCTCGGAAGCGGATCGGGTGACTGGCGGGGCCGGGGGCGGGG
>JAQBZA010000451.1 GCA_027622795.1 Planctomycetota bacterium
GCTGGCGGCCTGCCGGTCGGCCGGCTTGGAGCTCTGCAGCGGTGGCATCATGGGGATGGGGGAGGGCCATGACGACCTGATCGACATGGCCCTCGAACTCCGCCGCCTCCGCGTGGAGTCGATTCCGCTCAACTTCCTGAATTCGATCGAGGGCACACCGTTGGAAGACGTGAACCGGCTCACGCCCCGCGACTGCCTCCGCGGTCTGGCGATGATACGGCTGGTGAATCCCGCGGCCGCGATCCGGCTTGCCGGTGGTCGTGAGATTCACCTCGGCAGCCTTCAGGCCCTCGGCCTCTACGCCGCCAACTCGATGTTTGTGGGCGACTACCTCACCACGAAGGGTCAGCTTCCGGAAGCCGATTACAAGATGATCGAGGATCTTGGGTTTGTGATCACCCGCGGCGCCGAGTCTGCCGAGCCACCCCCCTCCTGTGACTGACCCGGAAGATGAGGGTCACTCGCCGAGGTCGCCGAGCGACGCAAGAAACTCAGCCATCTCACCGGCGGCGTGTGACTCGCCCTGACGCCGAGCCTCCTCGACGCCTTCTCGCAACGCGGCCCGCGCCTCGGCGATCCGACCGTGCTTGGCGAGGTGGCGGCCCGCCATGTGATAGGCGGGCACGTAGGAGGGCGTGGCCCGGGCGAGGTCTTGGAGGATGTCGATGCCCGCCTCCCAGTCACCCTCGTTCTCCATCTCCAAGGCGAGGCTGTATCGCAGGAATACATCCTCCGGGGAGTCACGAAGCATGGCTTCGATTTTCTGACGGCGGGTCGGTTCCATGGTCAGCGCCCTTGTGGTCAGGCGCCTGCCGCCACGGGAGGCAGGCCATGGGCCTGCTCCCAGGCCGCGATCTGATCGACGTGCTGGAGCGAGAGGCCGATGTTGTCGAGCCCCTCGAGAAGGCAGCGACGGTGAAACGGATCGACGGCAAAGTCACGGTGGAAGCCGGCATCGTCATGAATCGTGCCTGATGCCAGATCGACATGGAGCCGATAGAGGTTTCCGGCGGCGTGCGCCGCGGCAGCCCGCCGAAAGAGGTCGTCGACATCTTCCTCCGAGAGTCGGATCGGGAGCATGCCGTTTTGGAAGCAGTTGGAGTAGAAGATGTCGGCGAAGGTGGGGGCGATGATGACGCGGAAGCCGTAGTCGGCCAACGCCCAGGGGGCATGCTCGCGGCTTGAGCCGCAGCCGAAATTGCGGCGGGCCAGAAGGATCGAGGCCCCAGCAGAAGAGGGCTGGTTTAACTCGAATTCAGGATTCGCCGATCCGTCGGCCAGAAACCTCCAGTCGAAGAACAGAAACTGCCCGAAGCCGGTTCGCTCGATCCGCTTCAGAAACTGCTTGGGGATGATCTGGTCGGTATCGACGTTGGCCCGGTCGAGCGGGGCCACGATGCCGGAGTGAGCGGTGAAGGGTTCCATGGCTGATTCTTTGAAGAGTCCTGTTGCCTACTTGTAGTTCCACTGACGGATGTCGACGAAGTGGCCGCTCACGGCGGCGGCGGCAGCCATCGCCGGAGAGACGAGGTGCGTCCGCCCCCCCTTCCCCTGTCGACCCTCGAAGTTGCGGTTGCTCGTGGAGGCGCACCGCTGACCGGGAGTCAGGATGTCGGGATTCATGCCGAGGCACATGCTGCAACCGGCCTCCCGCCACTCGAACCCGGCGTCGCGGAAGACCTTGTCGAGCCCCTCCTCCTCGGCCTCCCGCTTCACGCGGCCGCTGCCCGGCACCACCATCGCGTGCACCGAGGGTGCCACGCGGTAGCCCCGAACAACAGCCGCGGCAGCGCGGAGATCCTCAATGCGGCCGTTGGTGCAGGAGCCGATGAAGACGCGGTCAAGCGGGATGTCGACGATCTTCGTGCCACCTTGCAAGCCCATGTATTCCAAAGCCCGGGCCCCGCTCGATCGCTCGTTGGGATCGAGAAAACCGTTCGGGTCGGGCACCATAGCATCCACGCCGACCACCTGCGCCGGATTGGTGCCCCACGTCACCTGAGGCACCATGTCGCGGCCGTCGAAAATCTCAACGCGGTCGTAGGCCGCGTTGGCATCGGAGGGGAGTTGCTCCCAGCGAGCCACGGCAGCATCGAAATCGCGGGGCGCGAAATCACGGCCCCGGAGATAGTCGAACGTGATTGCATCGGGGGCGATCATACCGGCCCGTGCCCCCGCCTCGATCGACATGTTGCAAACGGTCATCCGCTGCTCCATCCCGAGCCCACGGATCACCGGGCCGGTGTATTCGATGACGTAGCCCGTGCCTCCCTCGGTGGAGAGCCTGCCGATCAGGGAGAGGACAAGATCCTTGGCAGTGACACCCGCCGGGAGCGTGCCGTTGATCCGCACCTCGAGAGATTTCGGTTTGACCTGCCGCAGCGTCTGCGTGGCGAGCACATGCTCCACCTCGCTTGTGCCGATGCCGAAGGCGAGGGCCCCCAACGCGCCATGGGTGGCCGTATGGCTGTCGCCGCAGACGATCGTCATGCCCGGCTGCGTGATGCCAAGCTCCGGCCCAATCACGTGGACGATTCCCTGATCGACATCGCCGAGGTCGAACAGCCGCACACCAAACTCACGGCAATTGGCACGGAGCGTGTCGATCTGCTGCTTGGAGACGGGATCAGCAATTGGCAGCCGCCGGTCGGTGGTCGGCACATTGTGATCAGGCGTGGCGAAGGTCGCCTCGGGCCGTCGGACACGGCGGCCAGCCAGGCGGAGGCCTTCGAAAGCCTGAGGGCTTGTGACCTCATGCACCAGGTGCCGGTCGATATAGAGCAACGGCGCTTCGCCTTCGGGCAAGCAGACGACGTGGTTGTCCCAGATCTTGTCGAGGAGTGTGCGGGCGGGCATGGGTGCGCAAATGAGTGGGCGGGCAGAAGAAAAACCCCATGGTACCAAAAAGTTGGTCGAAGAAAGCCCGCTCGGGGTTGCCCGTGCCCTCTCGCCGGACGCTCG
>JAQBZA010000452.1 GCA_027622795.1 Planctomycetota bacterium
ACGTGATCACGCCGCCGCCAAGACCGGTGCCGATGATCGCCGAGATGCTGGTGGCGGCGTTGCCTGACCCGAACAACGACACATGCCCCCACAGGGCGGCGGCGTTGCCGTCGTTCAAATAACTCACCGGCACGCTGATCAACCGCTCCACGCCGGCCCGAATGTCGTAGCCGGCCCAGTCTGGATGAGCGAAGTTGGTCGAGCCGCGACAGCTGAGCACGCCGCCGGCACTGGCCGGCCCGGGCGTGTCGAGCCCCACTGCCACGACGTCGGTCAGTCGCACGCCCGCCCGCTCGGCGGCCAGACCGAGGCCGTCTGCGATCTGCCGCAGACAGACGGTGGGCCCCTCGACGCTGCGGGCCGGATGCTCGCAGAGGCCTTCGATCAGGAATTGCCCGCTCTCATCGAGAAAGGTGTAGTTGACGGCAGTGCCGCCAAGATCGATCCCTGCCACGATCCGCATCGCCATCAGCTGTCTCCCCCTGGTCAGCCCGCGGCTCGTTCCGCGAAGCCTCGCTTCACCCGGGCGACAATCGCCCGCAGGCCCCGGGCCCGCAGCATGCCCAACACCTCGGCCAGCCCCATCCGCTCGAGCATCTCATCAGAAATCGCGGCCACCTCCGCCACCGGCCGGCCATTGATCGCCTCGGCAAGGATGGCCACGAAGCCCTTCACGGTCGGGGCCTCGGGGGCGACTTCGGCCACGAGTCGCGCCGCGCCTCCCTCAACCTCCGTCCACAGAAAGACAGGCGTCTGGCACTCGTGCACACGACCGTTGTCGGCCGCCTTGCGGGCAGCGTGCTGCGGTGAGAGCGGCGGAAGTCCGTTGGCAAAGTCGACGAGCAGCTGCAGTTTCTCGCGGCTGTCGAGGTCCGTGAACTCCTCGATGATGCCATCGAGCCGATCGGTGACGCTGGTCATGACGGCAGCACCTGGGCAGGCATCAGGCAGATGGGGCGACGCTGGCCGAGGCGGATGACGCCAGTGTGGTACCTCCCGGCTCTCCGCCCTTCGCAATCGGCACTCGCACGCAGTTGCCCCATTCCAGCCAGGAGCCGTCGTAGTTTTTCACGTTGCCGAAGCCGAGCAGATACTTCAGCACAAACCAGGTCAGGCTCGAGCGTTCGCCGATGCGGCAGTAAGCGATCGTGGGCGACCGCCGTTTCATCTTCAGCTCTTTGAGGTAGAGCTTCTCCAGCTCCTTTGCCGACTTGAACGTGCCATCCTCGTTGCAATTCATCGGCCAGGGCACGTTGTGGGCCCCGGGGATGTGGCCACCCCGCACCGCGCCCTCATTGGGGTAGTCGGGCATGTGCATCCGTTCGCCGCGATATTCCTCGGGGCTGCGGACGTCGAGCAGCTGCTTGCCGGCCTTCTGGTGCTTGAGCACCTCGTCGCGGAGGGCCCGGATCGAGCCATCCTGTTCGTTGGCCGTGTACTGGGCCCGTGGATAGTCGACGCGATCGGTCGACCAGGCCCGACCGTCAAGCTCCCATTTTTTGCGCCCGCCGTCCATGATTCGACACTTGTCGTGGCCATAGAGTTTGAACACCCAGAAGGCATAGCAGGCCCACCAGTTGTTTTTATCGCCATAAAACACGACGGTGGTGTCGTTGGAAATGCCCCGCTCGGCACAGAGTTTTTCGAAGGCGGCCTTGTCGATGTAGTCGCGGCAGGTGGGATCTTGGAGGTCAGTCATCCAGTCGATTTCCACCGCCCCGGGAATGTGTCCCTGCACGTAGAGCGCCCGGTCCTCGTCGGATTCCACGATCCGCACCTGCGGATCGCTCAGGTGTTCGGCCACCCAGTCGGTGGAAACGAGAACCTCGGGATGAACATAGGCGGCCATGGGGCACCACTCCTGTATACTTTGGTGAGTCGCTGACAGCGGAATCGTAGACCAAGCAGGCACCTGCTGCAACGAGGTGCCGCCTCGTGCGACCTGGGTTCAGTTTCGGGTCAGTCACCTCCGTCGGCGGCAGCTGCATGTGAGTATCAAGGTTTGGTGTTTCGGGTTCGGTCTTCAGGCACGGAGTGCAAACAGTCGCGATGGGTCCCGCCTTCATCTATCAGATCATCGATCTCAACAAAAAGTTTGGCCAGCGCGAGCTGCTCAAGAACATCAACCTCGCGTTTTATCCCGGCGCCAAGATCGGGCTGCTCGGTCGCAATGGTGCCGGCAAGAGCACGCTCATGAAGATCATGGCGGGCATCGATCGGGAGTACGAGGGCGAGGCCCGGCTGGCCGAGGGCTACACGGCCGGCTATCTGGAGCAAGAGCCACAGCTCGATCCCGACAAGACGGTCTTTGAAAACGTGATGGACGGGGCCGAGGAGTCGCGGGCCGTGCTCCGCCGCTATGAGGAGATCAACGCCCGCTTTGCCGAGCCGCTCTCCGACGCTGAGATGGAGAAGCTGCTTGCCGAGCAGGCCCGCGTGCAGGATGAGATCGACGCCAAGAATCTCTGGGATCTGGACAGGCAGGTCGAGATCGCGATGGACGCGATGAATCTGCCGCCCGGTGAGTGGAGCGTGACCAACCTCTCCGGCGGAGAGCGGCGTCGTGTGGCTCTCTGTCGCCTCCTCCTCGAAAAGCCCGACCTGCTGCTGCTCGATGAGCCGACCAATCACCTTGACGCCGACAGCGTCCACTGGCTGGAGCGGCATCTCGCCGAATACACCGGTACGGTGGTCGCCGTGACCCACGATCGCTACTTCCTCGACAACGTCGCCAAGTGGATCCTCGAAGTCGACCACGGCCGTGGTATCCCGTTTGAGGGCAACTACTCGTCGTGGCTCGAGCAGAAGAAGGCCCGACTGGCCCTCGAGGAAAAGCAGGCCTCCGCGCGGCAGAAGACGCTCGACAAGGAGCTGGAATGGATTCGCATGTCGCCCAAGGCCCGGCAGGCCAAGGGCAAGGCTCGCGTGGCGGCCTATGAGAAGCTTGCCGCCGAG
>JAQBZA010000453.1 GCA_027622795.1 Planctomycetota bacterium
GGCTCCCACAAGCGCCGTCACCACCACGGTGACCAGCGAGATGCTGACGGCCGTCTTCGGATCGACTCCCAGCCAGTACACCAGCAGGGGCACGGCGAAGATCGCACCGCCGCCGCCAGTCAGGCCGAGCGAGAGGCCCACGAGCCCGCCGGCCGCGACCGCCTCGGGGGGCAAGGTGGCGGTCGCGGCAACGGCTTCGGCCAACAGCGGTGGTGGCAAGTGCCAGTTCACGCGGAGAGCCTCGTGGCCGCCCACGCCTTGTAGCCACCCACGAGGTCATGCACGTGTTGGCGACCCAGTTTCTGGAGCAGGCTCACGCCGATCGCCGATCGGTAGCCCCCTTCGCAGTGCACGACCACCGGCCGGTCGGCCGGCAGCTCTCCGATCCGCTCGTCGAGATGCGTCAGTGGGATGTTCACGCTGCCCTCGATATGGCCGCCCGCGTGTTCGGCTTCGCTGCGGATATCGAGCACGACCGGCGTGGCCCCCGCGTCCGGCCGCTGGCCATCGATCCATTCGGCCAGGGCCGGGGCGGTGATTCGCTCGGTGCGCTCCACCAAGTCATCCCGGCTGAGCAGGGCGTTCATGCCACCGGCGAGAAACCCGGCCACGTTATCGAAGCCGATTCGCCCAAGCCGCATCACGGCCTCCTCTTCGCCCCCCTCTTCGGCGATCACCACGATCGGGCGGTCGTGGGAGAGCATCGATCCGGCCCAGGTGGCGTACTTGCCGGAGAGCGCGATGTTGAGAGACCCCTTCATGTGCCCGCCCTCGAAGTCGATGCCGTCGCGGACGTCGAGCAACTGGGCTCCTGTCTTCTCCAGAGCCAGCACGTCGTCGAGGGTGAGCGGCTTGAGCTGCTTCTCCATGGCGTCGTGAAGGGCGGTCCGCTCCTTGCGGTTGAGGATGGCGTCGTGCACGAAGTAGTCGGGCGCTTCCGGCTGGTCGGCTGTCACGATCTGCTTGAACGCCTCCCGGCTCATCGGCTGGAGGGCGTAGTTGAACTTCTTCTGCTCACCGATCGTGGAGACCGTCTCCTTGGACAGGCTCTTGCCGCACATGCTGCCAGCGCCGTGGGCCGGGTAGACGAGCGTGGCGTCGGGCAGTTTCACCAGCTTGTTGGTGATGCTGTCATAGAGCATGTCGGCCAGTTCGTCGGCGGTGACGCCGATGCTGGCCAGCAGGTCGGGGCGGCCGACGTCGCCGATGAAGAGTGTGTCGCCGGTGAGCACGGCTTCGGGCGCGGTCGCACTCTTGGCGAGGTCGTAGACGAGGATCGAGATGCCCTCCGGTGTGTGCCCGGGCGTCTCCATGATCTCGAGCTTGACGTCACCAAATTCGACCACATCGCCATCCTTCATGTGGACACACTCAAACTCTGCTTCGGCACGTCGGCCGAGGTGGATCGTCGCGCCCGCCTTGTCACGCAGCTCGATATGGCCGGCGATGAAGTCGGCGTGGAAGTGGGTGAGGAAGACATGCTTGATCGTGTAGCCGCCGGCCTTGGCGTCGGCGAGGTACTGATCGATGTCGCGTTGCGGATCGACCACAGCGGCCGTTTTCGTCTTCTCGTCGGTGATCATGTAGGAGGCGTGCGACAGGCAGGCCAGGTAGTACTGCTGGATCTTCATCGGTGAGGCTCCGGAGGTTGGTTTGATTGTTCAGGGGATGACGATTCACTGGCCGACAACGGCCGGAAAGCCGGCCTTCACGAGCGACGGGTAGCCGGCCTTGAGGGGCCGCACGTCGTAGCCGAGTGGCTGCAACAGGCGGGCGGCCTCCAGGCAGCGGCCACCGACAAGGCAATGGCAATAGATGATCTTGTCCTTGGGGAGCACGCGGGCGAGTTCGGCCGGGTTGACGCCCTCTTCAAGCGCGCTGAGTGGCACGAGCCGGGCGCCGGAGAGGTGGCCCTGCGCCCATTCCTCCGGCTCGCGGACGTCGACGATCACCGCCTTGTTGTCGGCGACGGCCTGCTGCACCTGAGCGAGCGAGTCTTTCGTGTGCTCCGCGAAGGCGGTGCCGGAGAGGCCGCCCAGGATGAGCCCCAGGAGAACTGCTCGGGCGCAGGTGGTGGCCCCGGAATACCGCTGGTTCCACGGCATCCGAGCGATGAGCATCGCCATCCCGCAGGTGTCGGTGATCCCGGCGAAGACGAGGCCGCAGCCGACGAACCCGGCGAGGCCGGCGCCGACGAGCTTCCATGTCGCGTCGGGGCCGAAGGCGGCCAAGGCTGCTCCGATGGCCACGAGGGCACCGGCGGCGATTCGCACCTGCCGCTCGAGTGACATCGCCTTCTTGCCGCGGATCACCGAGACGCCCGCCGACTCACAGGCCCCCGTGCCGCCGTCGACACTGACCACATTGTCAATGCCGGCCGCGAGCATCTTCTCGCAGGCCTGCTTGCTGCGACCGCCGGAGCGGCAGACGAAGTAGATCGGTGCGTTCTTGCCGCCGTGCTCGGCGACCACGGCCTGAGGATCGAGCCGGTCGAGGGGCATGTTGCGGGCGCAGTCGACGTGCACTTCCCCGTATTCAGCCGGTGTGCGGACGTCGATCAGGGTGAGCGACTCGCCGCGGCGGCGGAGATCGGCAAGGGCTTGGGCGGAAATCGTGGCGACCATGATGGGAAACTCCTCCGTGGTGATGGAAACAACAGGTTTTAAAAAAACGTGAACGGGCTCTCTGGCGTTTAGCCGGCTTGCGGCTTGCCTCCGAAGCGGGCCTCGATGCAGGCCATGATGTTGGCGAGGTGGGGCTCGGCGATCGCGTAGTAGGTGCAGCGGCCTTCCTTCGCGGCCGTCAAGAAGCCGCAGCGTTGCATGAGCCGCAGATGCTCCGATGCCATGTGGCTTGGGATGCCGCAGGCGTCGGCCAGTTCGCCCACCATGTAGCGACCACCAAGCAGCATCTGCACGATCCGCAGCCGGTGCGGATGGGCCAGCGTCCGCAG
>JAQBZA010000454.1 GCA_027622795.1 Planctomycetota bacterium
GCAGGAATCGCCTCTCGCCCCTACCGTTCAGCCCCGAATTCAAGACCCCCGAATTCAAAACAAGGATCAGGAATGCCTCACTCGGCCAGCGCCAAGAAGCGTCATCGTCAGAACGTGCGGAATCGGGAGCGCAACCGGGCCGCGAAGTCGGAGATCAAGACCCACATTCGCAAGGTGCTGGCGTCGATCTCCTCGGGCGACGTCGCCGCCGCGACGGAGCAGTTTCGCACCGTGGCCAAGAAGACCGATCAGGCGGCCGCCAAGAACACGATCCACCGCAACCGCGCCGCTCGAATCAAGTCGCGGCTCTCGGCCCGACTCAAGGCTGCCAAAGGGTAGCTTGTTTCAGGTTCGGGCATCGCTGCAGTGAGCATGGCGAGGATTGAACGAGGGAGGCGAGGGGGTCGGCGAACGCTCGAGGAGCCTTGGGCGTATCCTCGCCCGGCGACGAGACTTTTGCCGCCCCCGAGCCGGTGAACGATCTCACGGCCCTGACTACCACACGATGCTCGATCCATCGAACACGGGGCCTTCGATACAGGTGCGTCGATAATCCCAACCTCCTTCGGCATCCCGTACCTTCGCCACGCAGGTGAAGCAGATGCCGATGCCACAGGCCATCGGTGCCTCGAGCGACACGTCGCACGGCACGCCACGGCGTTGGGCCCACTGCGTGACGGCGGCCATCATCGGCTCGGGGCCACAGCAGGCAACGCGGAGCGACGGTTCTTCGGGGGCGATGACGTCGTCGAGCAGATCGACAACCGTTCCCTGGCGACCGGCTGAGCCATCGAGCGTCGCCAGATGCACCTCCATGCCGGCAGCCCGGAAATCATCGACGTCGGCAAACATGGCGGCATGCCGGGCGCCCCAGCAAAACGTGACGCGGCGGGCCCGTGGGGCAACGCGGGCCGGGTTGCCATAGGTGGCTCCCCCCAGCCGTTCACGGCCCAAGGCCAGCAACGCCGTGTTCCCGATTCCGCCCGCCACCAAGACGAGGTGATCAACCGGCGGGAGATCGAAGCCGTTGCCCAGTGGGCCCCAAACGAGCAGTTCGTCGCCCACCGGAATGTCCTTGAGGGCGGTGGTGAACTTGCCGTGAACGAGGTAGATGAAATCAGCATGCCGTCCTTCGGCAAACGTGTCGTAGACAGCGAGGGGTCGGGCCAGAAGTGGGTCGTTGCGGCTCGGGATGCGGACCATGGCAAACTGTCCGGGTACGGCGGTCGCCGCGATGGTGGGGCACTCGAGTCGAATCCGGAAGGTCTGCTCGGCAACCTGAGCGTGGGCCACGATCCGGGCCGCAACAGAGAATGCCCGATCGGCATAGCAGACTGCGGGGCTGCCCCCGGCGGTCACTGCTTCCGCCATGCTGAAGCCTTTCCAGGCCGCCGCTTCCGGCCGGGCTGGCTGGATGGCGGTCGTTTCGCTGGTCCACCCCGGCCACCGGGAGGACCGCGACGGGGTGGGCGGCCGGGCCGCCGCGGGCCGCGGGGCTGGGAGCCGACTGCCTGCTCGGCACCCTTGCGGAGCGACTCGATCTCCGTCCAGGAAAGCGGTCGCCACTCCCCGGGCAACAGACTGCCGAGGGACAACGGGCCGACAGCCACTCGCTTCAGCTGATGCACCTTGTGCCCCAGCCGGGCGAGCATCCGGCGGATCTCGCGGTTCTTGCCTTCGTCGAGCACCATCTCCAAGACGGCGCTCTCCTTGTGTTGGGAGCGGAGCTCCACTCGCTTGGCATGCACGCTGCCTTCGGCCAGCCGTACGCCACGGCGGAGGCTGTCGAGTACCTCCGGCCCAGGAACGCCGGCTACCTGCACGTGATACTTCTTCTCCACGCCATACCGGGGATGGGCGAGAAGGTTTGCCAGTTCGCCATCGTTGGTCACGAGGATCAGCCCCTCGCTCATCCGGTCGAGCCGGCCGATCGCGAAGAGCCGCGTATCACCCGGCACGAGATCAACCACGCGGGGGCGGCCGGAGGGATCGTAGTTGGTGGTGACGGTGCCGACCGGCTTGTTGAGCATGTAGACCACCCGCTTCGGATGCGGCAGCCGCTCACCATCGACGCGGATCTCCTGCCGGAGCGGATCGACCCGGGTGCCGAGTTCCGCCACCACCTTCCGATCAACTTCGACCCGCCCCTGGGTAATCAGTTCCTCACAGCTGCGGCGGCTGCCAAGACCAGCTGCGGCTAACACCTTCTGCAGTCGCTCAAGGCGGTCGTCCTCAGCAGGGCGTGGCGGCCGGCGAGACGTCTGATCAGCCGCGGTCGGTTTCCGCCGGCTGGTCGTGGTGCGAGACGTGATGCGGGATGGACGATAGGAGTGGCTGTTTGGCATATGCCAAGATCATACACCGTGGCCAGTCACCGCACTGCCGACCACCATCTCGACCGCTCCACTTCTGGCATCGGCTCGTTGAAATCCCTCGGTCGGGTGCCGTCATTGAGCGGCATCCGCAGAATCGCCGGGGCGGTATCGTCTTGCAAGTAGGGATCGAATCGCACGGCCCGCCGCTGCTGCGCCCGGCTCGGCCCCGGTTCGAGCCACTGGGGACGCCCCAAGGAGCTGCAGCCTGCCGACGCGAGGGCCAAGGTCACGCCGAGGCAGATAGTGATTCGGCCCGGCGGATGGCGACTGATATGCATGACGGGAGTCTAGGAGCCGCCTTCGGCCACCCCAAGCCCAGAAAACGGCCTTGAAACGTACCACGTGCTGCGGCTCGGGGTTGCCCGTGCCACATCGCCGGACGCTCGCTACGCCCATCCTGGGCTTCGCTCGCTCGGAGGAAACCTCGCTTCGCCATCCTGGCTGCGCTCGGTTTCCTACGCCGGCTCCGTGGCACGGGCAACCCCTCGCGGAAGGCAGCAGGAGGCGGGTGCTCAGTAGTCTCCGACAACGTCGTTGCCGTTGCGGGTGGCGAGGGCGTCGTAGGTGTTGACG
>JAQBZA010000455.1 GCA_027622795.1 Planctomycetota bacterium
AGCCGGCTCGCGCGAGGCGGCTGTAAACGACGAATGCACCCGCCATTGGGCCCACATCGCCAGGAGCACGGCCGGCGCGGTGGCAATCAGTAAATACGGGTCGAAGAAAATAGGTGGCATTGTTCAGCTCGCTCCTTGCTTCGAGAGCCGACGGCATGCGGCCTCAATCGAGGGTATTCTAGGCAGACAGTCCAGCCTGGTAGCAGACGAATCCATGGCCCATTTCTACGTATTTTTGCCAACTTTGGTTCGCCGCCTTGGAAGCCGATCGTGCAGGACGGTGGTCGTCGGCCTGCTCGTCGCCATCGGCACCGCCGGCGGCTGTAGCCGGTCCAGTTCACCAACGCTGCTGATCGACTCTCAACCCGCCGAAGTGCAGCCAATCGACCGGGCCGACCTCTGCCGCCGGATTGATGCCGTCCTTGCCCACGCCCGTGACGGCCGCCAACTCGATGCATCGATCCATGGCGCCTGGCAGGTGATCCACGGCATCCTCGCCTTCGGCCGTGACTTTCCGCTGGCCCACGAGGGCACGGTGTCGTCGGCCCTCGACTACCTCTTGTCCGGCGGCCCGATCACCGGCTGGGTGCTGCGGCCCTCCAGCCCGGGCGTGAGGGCGATCGTGGAGGGGGGCAGCACAATGGCCCAGGGCCACCCCGACCAGTGGCTCGGCTATCTCTCGCAGTGCGGCCTCGCGCCATGCGGCGAAGGGGGAGTGCCGCTCGAGACGAAGCTCGTCGTCGCCGGTCGCGAGTTCACGGTCGCCGACCTGCTTGCCCAGGCCCAGGCAGATATCTCGCCGGGCCAAGAGGCGACCTGGACGCTGATGGCCTTCTCCACCTATCTGCCCCACGACGCCGCGTGGACCGCCCGCGATGGCGAACGATGGACGATCGGCCGCGTCGTCTCGATGGAGGCGGCAGCCGACATCTTTTCAAGCGCCTGCGGCGGTGCCCATCGACTCTACGGCCTTATCGCGGCCGTCAAGCAACACATGGCCGCCACCGACACCACCTGGGAAGGCCTTGATGGCCCGTGGGGTGCGGCGGCCGACGTCATCGATGACTGCGTCGATCGGGCGTGGCGATTCCAGCAGGCTGACGGCAGCTTTTCAACGCACTCCTTCGAACGGCCGGGAACGTCGACCGATGTGTTTGCCAAACTGAGCGCCACCGGCCACGTGTTCGAGGTGGTGGTGATGGCCCTCGATGACGAGCGACTGGCCGAGCCGTGGGTGACCCGGGCGGCCGACCGACTGGTGACGCTCTTGGAACAAATGGCCGACGTCGACGTGGAATGCGGCGGCCTCTATCACGCTGCCCACGGCCTGGCGATCTACCGCGAACGCACCTGCCGACCCGGCAACACGCCGTGACGTTTGCTCGCCTTAAGAGACCTGCTACCTTGGGTCTCAAGGGATTGCCGGGGAACCGGTTCGCGGTCACGAGTGCATCGATGCACGGTTTGATCTTTTTTTACATCCAAAAGTTTGCCGACTCGGCTGCTGCCGGGGCCACGTCGTGGTCGAAGCTGCGGTCGACCGTGACCACGAGCCATGAGAAATACCTGCCGTCGGGCGTCTATCCCGACGCCGATGCCGTCCACCTGCTCGATTCGATCGCCCAGTTGGCCCATCAACCCCTCCCCACGATCGTGGAGCGGTTCGGCGAGTTTCTCGCCCCCCATCTCGTCAAGGTCGCCGGCAAGCATGTCGAGCCTGACTGGACGGCGCTTGACCTGATTGAACACACCGAAGCAATCATTCACACGATGGTGCGGGCCACCAACCCCGGTGCCCGACCACCGGTGCTCGACACGGTCCGACAGACCCCTCACGAACTCACGCTCATTTACAGCTCGGAGCGACAACTCTGTGGGCTGGCGCGCGGGATCATCCGCGGAATCGGAGTGCGCTACGGTGAGAAACTCTCCATCGAGGAGACCTCTTGCATGCACCAGGGAGCTCCCTTCTGCACGCTCGTCATCACAAGTTGTGAACGTGATACACGCGAGCAGAGCTCACCGCTGCACGAGACGATGGAGTTTCAGGCATTATCGCCACCTGCCGGTGGAGGTACCACCAGCGCAGCCACCTGGGAAGGCGGAAGTGTGCCCAGCCGCATCGGCACGTACACCGTCATCAGCGATATCGGCCGCGGCGGTATGGGCAAGGTTTATCTCGGCCGTGACGAACACTTGCGGCGCGACGTGGCCATCAAGGTGATGCATGCCCATCGTGCGGGTAACACCTCGGCCCGGCAGCGGTTTCTGCAGGAGAGTCGAGCCACCGCAGCCGTCGATCATCCGCATATCGTGACGATTCACCAGGTCGGTGAGCACGACGGGCTCCCCTTCATCGTGATGCAGCGACTCCAGGGCCGCACGCTCCAGGAACACCGCGAAGAGGCTGGCCGCCTGCCGCTCCTGGAGGTGCTGCGAATTACCCGCGAGATTGCCACGGGCCTGGCCGCCGCCCATGCCCGCAATTTGATCCACCGCGATATCAAGCCGGCCAACATCTTCCTCGAAGGTCCCGAGCGACGGGTCAAGATCATCGACTTCGGCCTGGCGCTCGACGCCGCCGACACCGCCACCAAACTGACCACCGACGGCTCGATCGTCGGCACGCCAGCCTACATGTCGCCGGAGCGTGTCAACGAGCAGACGATCGATGCCCAGAGCGACATCTTCAGCCTGGGCGTCATCCTCTATGAGATGCTCAGCGGCCAACTGCCATACGAAGGCGAATCACTGGTGAAAACGCTGATGGCGATCGCCCGTGGTGGAGCCGAGCCGGTGCACACCATCGCCCCGAATGTGCCGGAAGCGGTGAGTGATCTCGTCATGCGGCTGATTGCCCATGACAAGGCCGATCGGCCAGCCAGTGCGGCAGTTGTCGCCGACGCCATCGTCCTCCTGCAAAAAAGAACTGACTCATTTGCCG
>JAQBZA010000014.1 GCA_027622795.1 Planctomycetota bacterium
CAACGCGATCCTCGCCGACATCGCGGCGGGCCGCGTGCGGAGCGTGGTTGATTATGGGCTGGCCTCGCTCAACATCATCTCTTGCCCGAGTTGCTCCCGCGTGGAAAACGAGGCCTTCATCGAGCTGGCCAAGCAGGTCAAGGAGATGACGGCCTACGCGAGCGAGCATGCCATCACGATTGCCGTGATGGGCTGCCGAGTGAACGGTCCGGGCGAGACCGACGATGCCGACCTCGGCCTGTGGTGCGGGCCGACGCACGTGAACCTCAAGAAGAAGAGTGCGGAACTCGGTGCCTTTCCCTACGATACGATCCTGCCGAAGCTCCGCGAGGAACTCGACCGGCTGATCGCGGCCCGTTCCTGACCGCGCTTCCTCAAGAGAATGCCCCGCACCATGCAGTCGCTCCAGATCGTCACTCCCGAATCGTCGGCATCGTGCGGGGCGGGCACATCAATCATGCCCGCTCCCCAGCCGATCGACCCGGCCACCTGCCGCGGCACGTTTGCGATGGTGAGCCTCGGCTGCCCCAAGAACCTCGTCGATACCGAGCGGATGCTCGGCCTCTTGCGAGACGACGGCTGGCAGCTGGTGGGAGAGCCGCAGGGCTCGGATCTCGTGATCGTCAACACCTGTGCGTTTATCGATGCCTCGCGGGAAGAGTCATATGCGGCGATCCACGAGATGCTCGACCTCAAGAAGACGGGGGGCACGCGGGGTGTGATCGTGGCCGGCTGCCTGGCCGAGCGGCAGAAGGAAAAGCTGCTCGACGAACTGCCCGGGGTCGATGCTGTGATTGGCGTCTTCTCCCGCGACGAGGTGGCCCGGTCGGCCGAGCGGCTGATCGGCCGGCTCGGTGAGCAGCGGAGCATTTTTAACCCGGCCCCGGCCCGCGCCCTCGACGACTCAGGGCGGATGCGGGTGACGCCGCGGCACATGGCCTACCTCAAGATCTCTGAGGGCTGCGACCGCACGTGCACGTTTTGTGCGATCCCGAAGATGCGGGGCAAGCACGCGACGAAGCCGATCGAGGAGGTGATCCGTGAGGCCCGTGAGCTCGCCGGCGACGGCGTGAAGGAGCTGGTGATCGTCGCCCAGGATACGACCTACTACGGCCTCGATTTGTATGGCGAGACTAGGCTCGTGGAGCTGTTGGCCGAGCTCGAGCAGGTCGAGGGCCTGGAGTGGATCCGGCTGATGTATCTCTACCCGATGTACTTCACCGACCGGCTCATCGACGCGATCGCAGCCAGCAAGAAGGTGATCCCGTATCTCGACATGCCGCTGCAGCATGCCAGCGACCCGGTGCTCAAGCGGATGCAGCGGCGGGTGGCGAAGGGGCCGACAGAAGAGCTGCTGGCGAAGCTTCGCGATCGCATTCCCGGCCTTGTGCTGCGGACCACGCTCATCACGGGCTTCCCCGGCGAGACGGAAGAACAGTTTGACGAACTCGTGGAGTTTGTGCGGCAGTGGCGGTTTGAGCGACTCGGAGTCTTCACCTATTCGCTCGAGCCCGATACACCGGCCGCCAAACTCGACGGCCATCTGCCCGAGGAGGTGAAGCAGCGGCGTCGCGACACGCTCATGCACGAGCAGCAGAAAATCGCCCACGCCCATGCCCGGGCCCAGGTGGGCGCGATTCTCGACGTGATCATCGACCGGCAGAGCGAGGAGCGGAAAGACGTGTGGATCGGCCGCAGCCGGGCCGATGCCCCCGATATCGATTGCGTGGTCTACGTGACCGCCCCCGGCACGTCAGCCGCGCGGCCGCTGACAGGAAAAATCCTTCCGGTCGAGATCGTCGCCTCGAGTGGCTATGACCTTGCCGGCGTGGTGGCCGAATGAGCGACGCTTCGGCCCTGGACCGCGTCTGGACGGTGCCGAACATGCTGTCGGCAGCGCGGCTCGGGCTGGCAATCGTGCTGTTTTTCGCCATCGAGCAGGAGTGGTATCGGGCGGCACTGGCGCTCTTTCTCGTCGCCGCCTCCACCGACTGGGTCGATGGCTGGTGGGCCAGGCGTTTCAACCAGGTGAGCCGGCTGGGGCGGATCTTCGACCCGCTCGTCGACAAGGTGATCATCTGCGGCGCGTATGTGCTCCTGGCGGCCGGCGTCGAGACCTCGATCGCGGCGTGGATGGCGGTGGTGGTGGTGGTGCGGGAACTGGTGGTGACGGCGGTGCGGGCGGAGATGGAGCGGGCGGGGTACGACTTTTCGGCGGCCCTCTCCGGCAAGCTCAAGATGGTGCTGCAGTGTGCGGCTGTGGCGCTCGAACTGGCGGCGCGGGCCTGGCCAGAGTGGGAGCCGGCAGCCATCGTGCCGATCCTCGGCAGCCTGCGGCAGCTGGCCACGGTTGTGTCGTGGGCGGCGGTCATCGCCACGGTCTGGTCGGGCCTCGAGTATCTCGTCGCCGCCCGTGGGCTGCCCAAGGGGAGCAGGCCTGCCGCATGACCACCGCGAGCGACATCGCCCTGATGCTGTTGGCGCTGGCCGTGATGGCGGCCTGGCTCGGCAGTGGCTGGATGGCGGTGGTTGTCGTGCGGCGATTGCGGGCGGGCCGACCACTTGTGGCTGATACGCCGCAGCGGCCCGTGCCATGGCGGGGCATCGATGTGATCTCTGCCGTCGTGATCATGATTCTGGCGCGGATCATAGCCCAGCTGGCAATCGCTGGCAGCACCACGGCGGGAGGCGCTGCCGCCCCGGACATGACGTCGCAGGTGATGGCCGGCGTGCTGGCGATGCTCGGCGGGGCGGCGGCGACCGCGGCGATGCTGCTGCGGCGAGGAGCCACATGGGATGATCTCGGCCTCTGGCCCCTCTTGCCGGCCCGCGACCTGCGGCTGGCAATTGGCAGCCTGGCCCTCGTGCTTGCGCCGCTCCTGGCCACCGCCGCCCTGCTCAATCGCATCGTGCCCTATCAGCATCCGATCATCGACTATCTTCAGCAGCAGAGCGACCCGCTGGCGATTGCGGTGGTGGTGTTCGCGGCGATCGTGGTCGCTCCGCTGGCCGAGGAGTTTCTCTTTCGGCGCGTGCTTCAGGGCTGGCTGGAAACCCTTCCGCTGCCCTACGGCCCGGCAGCTGCCATCGGCTTGGCGGCGCTGGCCTTCGCCTTGGCCCATGCGGGGCACGGCCTCGCCTGGGTGCCACTGCTTGCCCTGGGCATCGTGCTGGGCGTGCTTGTCAGGCAAACTGGGTCGATCATGCCGGCGATCCTGCTTCATGCGTTGTTCAACGCCGTGAGCGTCGGGCTGCTGCTCCTTCAGCTTTCGGGCTTGGTGCCGGCCTCCTGACGGGCGGAATGCCCTGGCCACGTGGCGGCATTCAAGCGGGTGGCCGCTGCAAACCGATCTGGTCTCAGAGCCGGGGAATCGGACACAATCCGGCGAGTTTTCCCCCGGGATTCCGCCGTGCAGCGTCCGCTTGTCACCCGCCTCGTCGATTGGCTTACCTACGTAGCGGTGCGCGTGGCGATTTGCGTTGTCCAGTCGCTCCCCCGCAGCATGTGCGAACGGATCGCCCGGTCATCGGCCAATCTGCTGGCCAACCGTCTGCGGATCCGCCGCCGCGTGGTTCGCGACAACCTCCGACAGGCGTTTCCAGAATGGTCCGCCGAGCAGTGCCGGCAGGCCGCCTGTGGCATGTGGGAGCATCTCCTGCTCATGGTCGTCGAAATCGCCCATGCCCCGCGGGTCATCCGCAAGACCACCTGGCGTAACCATCTCCGGATTGATGGCATGGAAGAGATCGTCCGTACGATGTGGCTCGATCGGCCGAAGGTGGTGCTCTCGGGCCACTATGGCAACTTCGAACTGGCCGCCTTTCTGTTTGGCGTGTTCGGGTTCAAGACGTTTTCCGTGGCGCGTGAACTCGACAACCCATATCTCGACCGGTTTGTGAACGAGTTTCGTGAGTCGCGAGGCCAGCAGATCCTACCCAAGAAGGGGAGCGCTCCCGACGTGGCGATCGCGATGGAGCAGAACGGCGCCATCGGTCTACTTGGTGATCAGGCTGCCGGGCCACGGGGCTGCTGGGTTGATTTTTTTGGCCGGCCGGCGAGTGTTCACAAGGCGATCGGTGTGTTTGCCCTCTCCGCCTCGGCGCCGGTGATGGTCTGTACGGCGACCCGCCGGGGAGGCCTCTTCGACTATGACTTGCGGCTCGAGGGCATCGCCGACCCGGCGCAGGAGTCACCCGACACAGCTGGCCTCACCCCCCTCTCTCAGTGGTATACGAACCTCCTCGAACGAGCGATCCGCCGCGCGCCGGCGCAGTACTGGTGGGTGCATCGTCGATGGCGAGGAGAGCCGCCACGCGGTACAGTGTCTCGCTCGGCGGCGTGACTGGCGGATCGAATCCGCGGGTCATGGTGTCTGAACCAACCGCAGGGTTGCCCGATGGCCGACTGGATCGAAATCGCCACTCTCGACGAATGTCCGCCCGGCACCAGCATCGAGCGGGTGATTGACGGCCAGATGGTGGCTCTTGCGAACGTCCATGGGCACCTGCACGCGATCGACGGCCTTTGCCCGCATCAGGGCGGGCCGCTTGGCACGGGCGTGTTGTGCGGTGCCATTCTCACCTGCCCGTGGCATGGCTGGCAGTTTGATGTGTCGAGTGGCCGGCATCAACTCTCGGCAACGGTCCGTCAGGCGGTGCACGAGGTGGAAGTTCGTGGCAGTGCGGTATTCGTCCGCTTGGCTCGGGAGCGGGGGACAGCGGTGTGATCGAGTTTCGCTGCTTTCGCAATGAAGACCCGCCCCGTTTGGCCGACGTCTGGCGGTCGGCAGATCTCGGCCCAGCGGCAATGCAGCCCATGACATCCGCCCTCCTCGAGTCGACGGTTTTTTCAAAACCGTACTTTGACCGGCAGGGACTGATCGTGGCCATCGATGGAGCGCGGGCTGTCGGCTTCGCACATGCGGCCTTTGGTCCAGCTGCCGACAATTGCGGCATCGACCCATCCGTGGGCACCACCCTGCTCGTGGCGGTTGTGCCGCACGCGGATTACCAAGCAATAGGGCAGGGCCTGCTCGAGCGGTGCGAGGCGTACCTCCGCGGCCGTGGCGCGACGACGCTCCTCGGAGGAGGTTCTCCGGCGATGCGAAGCTTCTATCTGGGGCTCTACGGCGGCTCAGACCTGCCAGGAATCCTTGATTCCTCTTCCGTGATGCAGGGCATTTTCCAGCGGGCAGGCTACGAAGAGGGGGAGCGGATTGCCGTGCTCCGACGGCGACTCGCCGGGTATCGGCCGCCGATCAACCGCCTGCAGGTGGCGATCCGCCGCAACACCGTGCTCCGAGTGATCGACGAGCCCACCCGCCGCACCTGGTGGGAGGCGGCAACGACAACTGGCATCGCGCTGCGGCGGTACGAGCTGCGCAATCACTCCGAGGAAGTGCTCGGCAGTGCGTCTCTGTGGGACATGCAGCCCCTTGCCTCGGCATGGGGGGTGTTGGCGGCCGGAGTCCTGCATGTTGGCATTGAGGGGCCACGGCGGCGGCAAGGGCTCGCCAGATATCTTCTCTCCGAGGCGATGCATGATCTGGCGGAGGAAGGCGTTTCATTGATGGAGACGCACGTCGCCCTGAGCAACTCGGCGGCATTCGCACTTTTCGAATCACTCGGATTTGAAACAGCCGAGTGGGGTACCGTGTTTCGGCGACCACCCAAACATTGACAGCGGCGTCAGTCGGCAGCCAATGCTTCGACGTGGGTCTTGACCGCCCCCGAACAGGCGCTCATCGAGCCCTCGGTGCGGACCAGCCGCAGCGGGAGAGGGACTGTTTTGCCATCCCGCCGCAGATCTGCCAGATACGTCTGCAGGATTTTGCGTCGTGTGGGAGTGGTGTGGAGCATCCAATGCACCCAGCACCATGCCTCGGCGTAGTGATCCTGTGACATCTCACCCGGTTCGACCAGCGTTTCAAGGGTCTCAAGATTGGGCCGCCAGGTTCCCTCGAGAAGCCGACCGTTGAGATGGGCGACATGCTCCCGATGGGTGCCGCTCTCACCACGAGGACGCTCAAAATACTCGGCGATGCCCTCGTCGAGCCAGAGTGGCACCGTTGGCACAACGGCATGCACGTACCCATGCGTCGTTTCGTGGCGGAGATCCTCTGCAATCCGATCCTGCCAGGCTGCGTAGACCGAAAGCGAGGTATCGGTCTCGACGAAAAAAGCTCGCCGTGCGGGAAAGCCAGGAAACTGACCGACAACGAACGCCTCGTATCGATCAGCACTCTCGAACAGATAGAGATGGATTGGTTCGTCAGATATCGGTAGCCCCAGATCCTGGATGACGTCGGTCCGCATCGATTCCAGATCGCGGATCAACCGATGTTGCTCGGTGAGCGGGAAGTCGGCATGGATGACAAGCTGTCCGGTGACCACCTCCGCTCCCCGCGGCAGGCCGCTGCGTGTCGGCAGGAGACCGGCTGCCGCGATGGGGCTGCTGGCTGGCAGCATGGCTGTCTGCCACGAGGTTGCCTGCCATGCGCGAAGGCATCCCGCGGTGAGTGACACGCAGCCACCGACAAGGATCAAGCACAGACTCGTTGCACCACGCATTGCCGCCACCGATATTCAAGCCAGCCACCGGGAGGGAGGGATGCTAGCCGTCTGGCCCCCGTTCACCAAGGCCATCCGCGGCGGAGGTGAGACGGCGCAGGGTGCCCATGAGGGCCTCCACTGCGACCGGTTTTCCCAGCACGGCCCCGGCGCCGGCTTCCAAGGCAGCCCGGACCGAATCACAGCGGGGAAACGACTCCACAACGATGATTGCGAGTTGGGGACAGTTGGCGGCCAGAATGGCGAGCCAGCCGAGCGTGTCTGCCGAGATCGCACCAACATCCCAGACGAGCACACTCGCCGTTTCATCGAGTCGAGGGCGGCCACACCGCGTGGCCGACACGATGCCGCCTGCGACCGGCACCATGGCCGCCAGACCGTCGGCCTCCAGTGGGGTGGGGGCCACCACCGCGACGGAGGGCGGTTTCGATGCAGTGGCTGGGAGGATCCCAAGCAGTCGCTCGTCGCGCCGGGAGGCATTGGGAACAGCCAGGGTGCCGACGCGCCCATTCTCCCATGCGGCGAGCCAGGTTTCCACGCGACCTGGCAAGTCGTACCAAGGAATTTCCTCGATACCGGGAAGAGCCGGTCCGCTCCGTCGTCGCCCATCCACGAGGCTCGAGGCGACCGATACGATCGGCAACAGTGGCCAAGCACACGACAGCCGGAGCGCGTCCTCAAGCGTCCAGCGAGCGGGTCGGTCGGTCGCGAGGATCGCCAAACGTGGCGTGGTGGGATCGTGGGTGGCACGAAATATCACGTCATCGAATTCTACGCATACTGCGAGCGGTGTCTTCCATCGGGCGAGCGTGGCTTGAAGCCAATCCAGCGACAGCCGCAATTCGTCGTGCTCTGTGCCGCCGACCCAGATCGCGGCCCGAGACGCATCAGCCTGGAAGGATACCCAATCCATGGGCAGTACCCTACTGGTTTGCTGCAGCGGCCGCCTACCGCAACAGCCACAAGCGTCGCTGTGCAGACCTCTCGTTTCGAGGAACAGCGAAGCCTTGGCGGGCTACGAAAACCTGACGGCAGAGGTTTTGTAAAAAAGCGCTGTTGACTCGGTGAAATGCAAAATCGCTCTCAAAACGCGGGTTGACCGTCTGACGGCCCGTCGCACAATGACGCCCCATACGCCTGTCATGGATGACGGGTGTCTCGACGTCGGCAGGAGGCCGAAATGCACAAGGCAAAGCGTGAAGAGCGGTTTCGTGAGGCCGGAGTGCGGCTGTCAGACATGGTGCCCGGGGTACGGTTCGTGGCGTGTTCGGAGATCGTGGTCCGACGGTGCTGCGACGATCCGACGCTCTGTCAACCGGGCGACGTCTTTGTGGCCCGTGAGGCAGTGCTTGGCGAAGCGCACGAGGCGGTGCGCGAAGCGCTTGCTAATGGTGCTGAGGCGGTCGTCGCGGAAACGGTGGTCTGCACTGGCGGGGTGCCGTTGGCAATCGTACCCCATGCCGACTGGGTCTATGCGCGGCTGTCACACGCCCTCGTCGGTGATCCGGCGCAAAAGCTGCGGGTGATCGCGGTGACCGGCACCAGCGGCAAGACAACCACCACGTGGCTGGCGGCGGCAGTGCTGTCTGAGGCCGGTCTCCGGGTGGGCGTCGTCTCCGATCTTGGCTGCCTCGATGCCGAGGGGATGCATGTGGAACGGGGCGGGGTGGAGGACGCCGCGACGCTGGCAGCCTGGCTCGAGCGTCTGGTTGACAGCGGGTGTACCCATGCCGTGATCGAGGTATCGAGCCAAATGCTCGCCGCGCATGCCCTTGCCGGTATGGAGTGCGACACGGCGGTCGTAACCAACCTCGCTGATGCGCATCGTGATCTGCACGGTTCGCGTGAGGCCTACCACGGCATCAAGGCACGGATTCTCGACAGCCTAGCCGACGACGGCTGCCTGATCATCAATGGTGACGACGAGCGACTGCGGCAACTGGTCGATCGTTGTGCACGTGAGCGACCCGCCGCCGGAACCGTTGTCGTCGGCCTCACGGCCGGAGATCTGACTGCCACGCCGGTCGAACGCAGCCTGTTTGGCCAGACCTTTCTCATGCAGGTCGGCGGCCATGCGGTTCCGGTGGCCGTGACGCCCCCCGTGGTGTCGTTTGTGCGCAACGCGCTGTTGGCGGCGGCTGTCGGGATCCGGGAGCGGGTGCCCGTTGAACGAATCGCTCGTGGGATCGAGGCGGCCGGCAGCGTTGCAGGACGTATGGAGCGGCTCGATCGCGGCCAAGAGTTTGCCGTATTTCTCGATCTGCCGACCTCCGGGCATGCGTTGGCCTCGACACTGGCCAGCCTCCGCCGGCTCACCCCCGGCCGACTCGTCATGATTGCCGAAGAAGGGATCGCCACTACTTTGGGTGGCTCGGGCCGTTTCGTGACACGGTCGGCGAAGTGGTGCGACGAGTGCCTCATCGCACCCGCTGACATTGCGGCGGATGATGTCGCCGAGGGCGGTGTGGCAGCCTATGCCCGCATCGATCGGGCCCTCGCCGGCATGGGAGCCGGAGACTGCGTGCTCGTGCTCGGCGACGTGCTGCGGGCTGGACCGCCGTCGGGCGATCCGGAGAGTGGCGAGTTGGGGCTGATCGACGTGGTCGATGGCTGGCTGCAACTGGCCCATCCGCCGCGCGAGCTTGTCCGTCGCCATGCGGCCTGATCCACCGTCTTCGCTGGCTGAGCACCTGTGAAGATTCAACCCGGATGGACGTTATCCGGCTGCTGCGGCACAATCATCCCTGGATCGGGAGCCGAAGCGATCGGTCTCCCTGGATGGTTCTGAGTCGTGCGGAAATTGTTTTTCATGGCAAGCGGTACAGCATCCTGCGATACGCCTTTTGATGATCTTGGCGTCGCTGTGGCTCCTCGGGAGCCATTGGCGCCCCATACGTGGCTCGGCATTGGTGGCGGAGCCGGGTATTTTTGTGAGCCGGTCGACGTTGACGCGCTTGGCCGCATCGTTCGTCGCTGCCATGACCGAGGCATTTCGCTCCGCGTCATCGGTGGCGGCTCCAATGTGCTCGTGTCATCGGGTGGCTTTCCCGGCATGGTGGTTCGGCTCTCTGCTCCGGCGTTTTCCAAGATCACCGTCGAAGCCCCGGCGATCACGGCGGGCGCAGGCGCCAAACTTGTCCACGTCGTGTCGGCCGCCGTGCAGGCGGGTTTGGCGGGGCTGGAGATGCTCGTCGGCATTCCGGGTACGGTGGGGGGCGCCGTGGTGGGCAACGCCGGCAGCCGTGGCGGAGACGTGGGATCGCGTGTCTCGGCGGTGACGGTGATGCTCGCCGACGGCGCGGTGGAGACGCGGGAGGGCAGCGCCTTGGCGTTCCAGTCTCGCTGGAGCAATCTCGATGACGTGATCGTGATCGCCGCCCGATTTGAACTCGACGAAGAGAGCCCTGATCTGCTCACGAAGCGGATGCAGAAGCAGTGGATCGTGGAGCGGTCGGAACAGCCTTCGGGCACCCGTGCCGTTGCAATGATGTTCAAGGATCCGCTAGGTACGACGGCTGAATCACTCATCGAGCAGTCTGGTGGACGCGATCTCCGGGTGGGTTCGGCTGCCGTCTATGGGCCGCACGCCAACTACCTCGTAGTGGGAGCGGACTGCCCCAGCGACGATGTCCGTGCTCTCGTGGAACTGGTCCGCGCGACCGTGCGAGATAGGGTGGGTGTCGAACTCACGCCACTGATCGAAGTGTGGTGACCTGGGCTCTGGAGAGCTTTGGGAACGCGGAGGGATGTGACGGATGGCCGGTCGAGATGGTATTGCCCGCCGGGGTTCCGAGTCAGCTGAGCCGCGTGGTGGCGTGTGGAAGGCGTTGTTTGCCGGCCGGCAAGCAGGCTGGGGGGGCATGGCGGTGGTGTCTGTGGCAGTGGCGGGGGCGCTGCTGCTCTGGTCGCGCTTCAGTAATGACGTTCGCTTGGACAACGGCTACGGACTCGAGCCGGCGGGAATTACGGTGACGGGCATCGCCCCCTGGGTGCGGTCTGATCTGAAGGGCGAGGCCTTGCGGAACGCCAGCCTCGACGGACGGCTTCCGCTCGATGACCCAGAGCTGCCACGACGACTGGCCCGCGCGTTCGACATGCATCCCTGGGTGCGGCAGGTAGTGCGAGTTGAGCTAGGGCATCCCGCGCAGGCGTTCGTGGAGGTGGCCTGCCGGGAGCCGATTGCCATGATCAGTGTGCCCGGGGGGCTGCTGGCGATCGATGCCGAAGGCGTAGTGTTGCCGAGTGGCGATTTCACGGCGGAAGACGCCGCTCGCTATCCGCGGGTTGTTGGGGTCCGCACCAGTCCCCAGGGTCCGGAGGGCTCACCCTGGGGGGATCCACTCGTGGAGGAGGCCGCAGCCTTGGCAGTGGCAATTGGCCCGGAGTGGAGTGCGCTCAACCTCGTGGAATGCCGGGTGGGAACCGATCAGGGGCGGCGCGGATGGATGCTTGTGGATGATGCCGGCCGGGCGATCCGGTTTGGTTCGGCGCCCGGCCGTGAGGTGGCGGGTGAGCCCTCAGCGGCAGCCAAGGTTGCCCGGCTTCAATCGCTCGGCGCGGGTGAGGGCGATGTCGATCTCACGGTAGCTTCGTTAGACGAACAGCAGCCGGCTACGATCCCGGAGTAGGCGGGCACCGGGGTCGCCCAACCCACTGGAGTCACCGAAGAAAAACGCCGGGGGCGGGCGAGGTCTCAGCTTTGGGATGCGATGATACGCATACTCGCCTCGACATCACCCGCTCCCGGCTTCACGGTTTGGTGTGAGGTGGTGTCCAACTTTTCATGTTCGCGCGGTTACTCGATCACGAGCTTGCGGACGGCCTGGAAGGCGGTGTGGTCGGCGGAGCGGCACCACTCAAACAGGATGGCCTCGGTGGTCGTGAGGATTGCGCCGGCCGCTTCGAGCCGCCGCAGGCCGATGTCGTGATCGATCGCATGACGCGATGCCACGGCATCGACGGCGACGAACACGCCGTAGCCGGCGGCGAGCAGGTCGAGCGCGGTCTGGGTGATGCAGACATGTGTCTCGAGGCCGCAGAGGACCACAGCTTCGGTGACCTGAGGAATGGCCTGCTCGAAGGCCGCGCAGCCGCAGCAGCTGAAGCTGATCTTCTCGATTGCTGGTGGCAGGGAGTCGACGAGGGCTTGGGGCGTGCGGCCGAGGCCTTTGGGGTATTGCTCGGTGAGCACCTTCGGCACGCCGAGCAGGCCGGCGGCTGTTGCGAGTCGCAGTGATCGCGACACGACCCCTTCGGCGGCCGGCATCACGGCGAGGAGTTTTTCCTGGATGTCGACAGCACAGACGAGCGAGTTGGCAGGCACGAGCCGCATCGGAAATTTCACCGCGGGAGGAGGGAAGGGCGACCAATACCCTCACGATCATACCGCGTCGTGGTGTCGCAGGGCAGCGACGATTGCCGCGTGGGCAGCCCCGTGGCTGGCGATCGTAAGCCGGCGGCCAGTTTCGGAGGTGATGGCGATGTTGATGTCAAGGCGATCGGCCGGCAACGCGTCAGTGATCCGCTCGGGCCACTCCACGAACGTCCAGACGCGGGCGTTTGGACGGGCGGCTGTGGCGTCGTCCCAGCCGATCTCCCGGAGATCATCAAGGACGGTGAGCCGGTAGAGATCGGCATGCACGATATGGATTGGGGGCCGAGCTGCCGGGGCATCGTAGAGATGAATGAGGCCAAACGTCGGGCTCACGACGTCGGCGGGATTGATGCCCGCGGCCGCTGCCACCGCCTTCACGAGCGTTGTCTTTCCGGCACCGAGGTCGCCATGGAGGGCGACGAAGGCGTGGGCAGGCAGACCGGCCGCCAGCCGCGCGGCGAACTGAGCCAGGTCCGCCTCGTCGGCGATGCTGACCGTTGTTGAGTGTGATTCAGCCGTCGAACTCATGAATGAACCCTTGCGGAGGGAGCGGCCGCCGCGCGGCAGTCGAGTCGGTGGCGAAGAGACCTGGCTCTGCGATGACTTCGCCGATCACGGCGGGCGAGAGCCCCGCGGGCGGGTCGCAAACGAGACGCTGCGCGTCGTCCGGCGGCATTGCCAACAGAAGCTCAAAATCCTCGCCGTCGGCGAGGGCGTGGTCGAGCGGCGTGCGACGGCTGCCAGCGTCCGGCTGGTCTCGGCTCATCCTGACGGCATCCTCATGGATGGGCACGGCTGGCAGATCGACCTGGCAGCCGGCGCCGCTGGCGGTCATCATCCGGGAGAGATCGAGGGAGAGGCCGTCGCTGATGTCGATCGCGGCATGCACGGTGAGCCGCCCGGCGATCTCCAGAGCCGCGCGGCAGCGGGGCTGCACGCGAAGATGCCGACCGAGCAGGCTGCCGCCACACGGGCCGGTGACCACGATCAGGTCGCCGGGGCGAGCCTCGCTCCGCCGCCAGGCCTGCCCCGGCGGCACGCTGCCGACGGCCGTCACGCTGATCACGAGCGGGCCATCCCAGGCGTTGGTGTCGCCACCGGCGAGGGCGACATCGAATTCCAGCGCGAGGGCGGCGAGGCCTTCGTGCAGACCCTCGGCAAGAGAGGCTCCCGCCGAGCGGGGCAGGCAGACGGCCACCACGACCGCCTCCGGTCGGGCGGCCATCGCAGCCAGGTCGCTGAGGTTCACGGCCAACGCCTTGTGGCCTACCTGCCGGGGAGTGCAGTCGGGGCCGAGAATGAAGTCGACGCCTTCCGTGAGCATATCGACCGTGATCACGGTGCGCCGCATGGCGGGGGGGCGGAGCACGGCGGCATCATCACCTGCGGGCACCTCCAGCCGCGGATGCGCTGGGAGCCGGGGCAACAGCCACTTCACGAAGTCAGTTTCCATGCCGCGAATTGTCGGCGGCGCACGCCACAGCGGCAAGCGGGGTGGGGGGATAACGACGGGGCTTTGGCCCGCGTTACCGCAGGATCGTGTCGCTCGTGATGTGGCCGAAGAGGGTGTCGCGGCCGCGGAGCACGTAGAACTTGATGGGGCCAAGGTTTTCCTCGTCCACCTTGTCCAGCACGTAGGAAATATTGTCGGGGGCAATCGTCTCCCAGACATGCAGGCCCACGAGGATGTCGCCCTCGCGGATGCCCTGGGCGGCGGCCGGCCCGTCGCTCCGTACCTCCGACACAAGCAAGCCGCCCCGGTACCGGGCCTGCAGCTTCTGCACCTTAACCGCCGGCACCGTGAGCACCCGCAGGCCGAGTTGCTGCCAGCACCGCTCCTCGAGCGACAACTTCTGCGGCCGGGCAGCAGCCAGCGGCAGTTCAATCTTCTCCTCGCCGTCGGCTCTGACGACGATCACCGGCACCCGCTCTCCCACCTTGCGACCGAGCAACGCCCGCTCCACATCGAGTTGGCTCATTATTCGGCAGTCGCCGATCCGTGTAATCACGTCTCCGGCGCGTACGCCGCAGCACTCAGCCGGGCTCTCGCTGTGGACCACCTCGACCACCACGCCCGTACTGCCGTCGTGGCGACGGGCGACGATGCCATGCCATGTCTTGGCGACCCGCTCCACCGACATGAGTTCCGTGACTACGGCCAGCGCCCGGTCGATCGGAATGGCGAAGCCGATGCCTTGTGCGCCGGCCCGCACCGCCACGTTCACGCCGATCATCTCGCCAGCAATGTTGAGCAGCGGCCCACCGGAATTGCCGGGGTTGATCGAAGCGTCGGTCTGGATGAGGTCGTCATACCGCTGCGTGCGGCTCACCTCAACGTTGCGGTGGAGGGCCGAGACGATGCCCCGCGTCACCGTGTGTTCATAGCCGAAGGCGTTGCCGAGGGCGAGCACGGTCTCTCCGATCATGAGATCGCTCGAGGTGCCGACGCGGATCACCGGCAGTGGCTCATCGACGTCGATCTTCAGCACGGCCAGGTCGGTGCGGGGATCGTGCGACACAAGTTGCCCCGCCACGGTCTTGCCGGAGGCGAGCGTTACCTCGATCCGCCGAACACCCTCGACAACATGAAAGTTGGTGACGACGTAGCCTCGGTCGTCGATGATCACACCGGTGCCCATGCCGTTGACGCGGCGGAGATCGGCGGGGGCGTCGTCATCGGTGCCGACGACCAGTTTCTGACCGTGGATGTTGACCACGCTGTTGCGGGTCGATTCGATGGCCCGCACGATCGCGGTCCGCCGCAGCTCGCGGGAGTCAGCCGCGGCGACCGGTCGGGTGAAGGCCATGGGCACGAGGGCTGCCCCGATGAGTACGACGCTCCACGCAGACCGCATAGGCACCATGTCCCTGTTTCACTCCGACCGTCCAACCAACAGGGAAATCGGACACTTTTGGAGGCGGCATCATGTGGCCCACCGACAATCGGCACACCTTCCCAGCCAGCGGCGGGGAATCGGTGCAATCGTCAGGGTTTGTCTGAGCCGGGGTCTTTGCCGGTGGCCTGGTCGGCGGCGGTGGGGGCCGAGCCGCCGATCAGAAGGGGCAGCACCTGAAGTACGAGAAACAGCACAAACGCTGTGAGCACGAAGCCGGGCCAGGCGCTGGCGATCCGCTCCCCGAAGGCCCAGCCAGCTTCCTTCGCGATGCCGCCAACCAGCGCGGCCAGGATCAGGATGAAAAGCGCCGCCAACACGATGCCACACCCAAGTGAGGCCATCGTGCCCTTGAACGTACCGATTTCCGAGAACTCCTCCTGATGGAGATCGATCGCTCGGCCTTTGGTGAGACTGCGGGGCACGGTTTCGGCGAGTTCGATCGCCCGTGCCGCGTCACCCCATTCGGCGGCGGGGATGGCCGCGGGCGGCGGGGCATCGCTCGCAGTTGAACAGGCTTTCCGCAGTAGGCCGAGCATAACGGCACCGCGGTCGAAAGGCGGGGGCGTGGGAGGGGCATTGGCGGTCGTGTCTTCCCAAACCCAGGCGGAGCGATGGGCGGGAATCGTGACGCTCGTCGAGCCGCGTTCCTGCATAAGTGTGACACGCAGCGATGACACATCGCCGCGGGCAACGCTCCACCGCACCGGCACCTGCTGGTTGCCGGTCAACTCAACGGCCAGTGTCGGCCAGGCGGTGTCGAGGGTGCCGCCGAGCGTTGCGAGCCGCTCGGGATCGCCCCCGAGCACCCGCACGAGATCGACATCCCGCGCGAGCTGCCGCAGCACGACTTCGCGAGAGCGATCCGGCAGCCACCGCTCGAGCGTGATCGTTTCGAGCAGACCGAGCGGGTGGCCGTCGGCCACGGCCAGTTCGACCTGGGCTTTGAGCCGGGCCATGAATGGATGGAGCCGGTCGGGCAGAAAGGGAATCAGTGTCGCCTGGGAATCGCTCCGGATCATGTCGAGCTCGTAGGCCCAGAGCATCGAGAGCGTGGCAGGATGGGCCAGCAGCAGCGTGCGACTCGCCTGCACGAGCCCGCGGACGGCGTCAGCCCGGTAGTCACTCCAGCCATCCGCCCCTACGATCACGGCATCGCAGGTGCGATCGTCGAGCAGCGGCTCCCAGGAATCGCTGCGGGGAATGTTGGCTGGCAGAGGGGCCCCGTCAGTGTTTGGCGACGGTAGGTCGCAGGCCAGCACGATTGTATCGCTCGCGGTTTGGGCGGCTTCGACGACGGCCGCCGTCTGGGCATCGCTGCCGAGCAGCCCAAGTTTGAGCGGTGCATTCATGTCGAGGGGTCGCGGTGCTGCCGAACCGGTCAGAACAAACCGAGCCAAACCAAGCCTCTGTATTGTTTCCTGATGGGCCGTGATCGACCAGTCGAGACGCTGCGGCGGCTGAGTGGCTGTTCCCTGGCGGGCGGGCAGGGTATGACAGTGGGATGCAGGCCGAAGTCATCGCGATCGGAGACGAACTGACCTCAGGCCAGCGGCTTGACACCAATAGCCGCTGGATCTCGAGGGAGCTGGCTCTTCTTGGCATTCCGGTGGTCTTCCATACCACCGCCTGCGACACGATCGCCGCCGGCGTTGAAGCGCTTCGGGCAGCCGTGGGCCGTGCCGACGTGGTGATCGCCACCGGGGGGCTGGGGCCAACGGCCGACGATCTCACCCGTGAGGTGCTCGCGGCAGTGGTAGGCGTGCCGCTGGAACTGGTGCCGGAGGCGGTCAAGGCAATTCGCTCAAGGTTTGCGCGGCGGGGCATGCCGATGCCGGAGAGCAACCGGCGGCAGGCCATGTTGCCGCAGGGGAGCAGACTCATTAACAACCCGACTGGGACGGCGCCGGGTATCGATCTCGACTGTCGTCGGGCTGACGGCACCCGGTCGAGGGTCTTCTCGTTGCCGGGCGTGCCCTCCGAAATGCACATCATGTGGCGGGAGACTGTGCAGCCGGCGCTGCTGGCGATGCAGCCCGAGGCGGGCACGATCCAGTTTCGGTGCCTCAAGTGTTTTGGGGCCGGCGAGAGTGCGATTGAGGAGATGCTGCCCGATTTGATTCGCCGGGGTCGTGAGCCGGCAGTGGGCATCACGGCCCATGAGGCGACGATCACGCTGCGGATCGCCGCCCGCGGGGCCGATGCCGCGGCCTGTGCGGCCGCGATCGCGCCCGTCGAGGCCACGATCCGCGAGTGCCTCGGGCCGCTTGTCTTCGGCACCGACGATGATGATGTGGAGGATGCGGCGGTGCGGTCGCTGCTGGCAGCCGGCCAGACACTTGCCTCGATCGAGATTGGCACCGCCGGCCGCGTCGCGGCTCTTCTGGCCCAGGCGATGGCCCGCTCCGGAGATGGGCACACAGTTCCAGCAGTCGCGGCAGGCTATCGCGGTGGCCATGTGCTGGTGCCCGAGGCAGCGCGATCAGGGGACACCGCCGCCGTGGCACTTGCGGAGCGGGCCCGGGTGGAGTTTGGTACGGCGATCGGCCTCGGCGTGGGGGCCGAGCGGCCAGTGGCCGATGGGCGGCGGGCAATAGACATCGCCATTGCTGATATTGACGGCACCCATGAGATTGAACACGTGGTGGGCGGTGGCCCATCGCTCGCGCTGGCCCGTGCGGCAAAGACGGCCACCGATCTCATCCGTCACCGGCTGCGCGAGGGTGAGCATTCGTGATGGGTATCAGACGAGGGTCGGGCAGCGAATCGATGTCAGCGAATCAACGCACACTGCTGCTCTTTGGTGGGCTGGTCTTTCTGGTCGGCCTGATCGCCTGGCCCTCATTCATGGGGCGGGTGCAGTATGCCCGCACGCGGGCGGAGTTGCGGGCGATTCGCGATGCCGCCAGTGGTGCTGAGATGACGACGGTCGGCAAGTTGTTTACGACGCTCGCTCGCGTGATCGGGCCGACGGTGGTGAATGTCACCGCTGAGCGGCGGGTGGGATCACTCGTTGATGAAATCGCAGCGCTGCGGGAAAGCGCGATTGCCGGGCTCACGGATGAGTCGGTCGGCTCAGGAGTGATCATTGATCCCGCGGGCTGGATCCTGACCAACTACCATGTGCTCGCCCAGAGCGACGACGTCGTGGTGACGCTCTCCGACGGCCGACGGTTCATGGCCGACGTGGTGGGGGCCGATCCGGCCAGTGACCTGGCCGTGGTGCGGATCGACGCCGCGAATCTTCCGCACGCCGCCTGGGGCGACAGCGACACGATCCAGGTGGGCGAAATGATCTGGGCGATCGGCAATCCCTTCGGCCTCGACCGCACGCTCACCTATGGGATCGTGAGCGCCGTGGGGCGGCGTGGCGTACTCGATGATCCCTATCAGGAATTCTTGCAGACCGACGCCTCGATCAATCCGGGTAACTCGGGCGGCCCGCTTGTCGACGTGCATGGCCATGTGATGGGCATCACGACGGCGATCGTCGGTCAGGATTTTCGGGGCATCGGGTTTGCAATCCCGAGCAACACGGCGCGGGCGGTCTATGAGCAGATCCGTGAGCAGGGGCACGTGGAGCGGGGCTACATGGGGCTGGCGCTGCGCCGGCTGACGATCCACGACGGCCTGTCCGATGGTCAGGCGGTGCGGGGGGCTGCGGTAGATGCAGTTGATCCGACCTCAACGGGGGCCGCGGCGGGCATGCAGCCGGGCGACGTGGTGGTGGCGTTTGATGAGGCGCCGGTCGATGATCCGGCGGCACTGGTGCTGATGATCGTGCGAACGCCGATCGGCACCGAGGTGCCGCTGACGGTGCTCCGCGACGGTGAAGAGATCGAGGTGAAGGTCCGAATCGGCCGCCGGCCGTGGTAGGGCCGATGGGGCCGATCGGCCCAAATCACAACGCTCATTCGTCGAAGATCTACTCAACAGGCATTTCATTTTTTGGCACCGCGTGACGACACATCAACGCTCATTGTGTTGGCCCCCGGATTGAGCGTTGATCCCCTCCCCAAATCTTGATCCAGTTCTTGTGAGAGAATCCTCGTGCCCCTAGT